>NZ_JBFTEP010000011.1:0-46920 GCF_047229365.1 Cellulomonas pasadenensis
AGGGTGTGGGAGAGTAGGACGCCGCCGGACAACCATTCCACGAAGGCCCACCCGACACCGGGTGGGCCTTCGTGCGTTGCTACGCCTTTGCTGCGGTCCTCGCCATTCCTGCGGTCCTCCGCGCCTGGATCGCGGAGCTCGCACGTGCCGTCGTCGGCACGGTCCCTCGGTCGTGGGTTCTGCGGACCGCTCGGATGGCCCTAGGGTCGTGGGATGCACGTGCTGGAGCGACACGACGTCCACGTCTCGGGGAACCTCGCCGGACCGACGCTCGTGCTCGCACACGGCTTCGGCTGCGACCAGAGCATGTGGCGGTACGTCGTCCCGGCCTTCGAGGAGACGCACCGGGTGGTCGTCTTCGACCACGTGGGCGCCGGCGGGTCCGACCTCGGTGCGTACGACCCGCAGCGCTACGGACGGCTCGAGGGCTACGCCGCGGACGTCGTGGCGCTCGTGGAGACCGTCGGGACCGGTCCCGTGACGTTCGTCGGGCACTCCGTGAGCGCGATGATCGGTGCGTTGGCGGCCGCCGCGCGCCCGGACCTGTTCGAGCGGCTCGTGCTGGTCTGCCCGAGTCCGCGGTACGTCGACGACGACGGGTACCGCGGCGGGTTCTCGGCCGCCGAGATCGACGAGCTCCTCACCACGATGGACGACAACTACCTCGGGTGGGCCGAGTTCGTCGCCCCGGTCATCGTCGGCCGCCCGGACCGCCCCGAGCTCGGCGTCGAGCTCGCGAACTCGTTCTGCCGCACCGACCCGGCCATCGGGCGGCACTTCGCGCGGACGACGTTCCTGTCCGACAACCGTGACGACCTGGCGCGGGTCCGCACGCCGTCGCTCGTGGTGCAGTCGCGCGTGGACGCGATCGCCCCGCCGGAGGTCGGACGCTGGGTGCACGAGCACCTCGCCGGCAGCGAGCTGACGGTGCTCGACACCGTCGGTCACTGCCCGAACCTCAGCGCACCCGACCTGCTCGTCGCCGCGATGCAGGAGTACCTCGAGCGGTGAGCACGGGCACCGAGCCACGGAGGACGGCGTGGTTGCGCGCGCCGGTCGCGCTGCTGCGGCTCGGCGTCGACGGCACAGTCCTCGACGCCAACGCCGCGCTGCTCGCCTGGGTCGGCCTGTCCGTCGACGAGGTGGTCGGACGTCGACGTCTGCCCGACCTGCTGTCCGTCGGCGGGCGGATCTACTGGGAGACCCACGTCGCGCCGCTGCTGGCGATGCAGCGTCGTGTCGAGGAGGTGGCCCTCGAGCTCGTCGGACCGGACGGGCGGACGCCGGTGCTCATGGCCGCGACGGTGCGGGAGGTGGCCGCGGACGCCCCGCCGGAGGTCGACGTCGCCCTGTCGCCCGCTCGCGAGCGGGCCCGGTACGAGCGCGAGCTCGTCGCAGCGCGCCGCGCGGCGGAGACGGCGGCGCAGGACGTCCGGCTGCTGCAGGTCGTCACCGCGGCCCTCTCGTCGGCCTACGGGGTGGACGGGGTCGCGGAGGTCCTGCTCGCGACGGGTAGGGAACGGCTCGGTGCGGCCGAGGTCATCGTGTGGACCGCCGACGAGCGGGGGCGGCTGGTGCGCTTCCCTGGACGGGCGGGGGCCGGCGGCGGTGCCGGGGCGCCGGCGGGGCGGGACACCGACGACCGCGTGGGCGACCGGGGCGCGTCGCCGCCCCCGGACGACCTGCTCCGGCGACCGGTGCACGTGGCCGACGACGGGACGGTGACCGTGCCCCTGCAGGGGCGCACGCGCCGGCACGGCGCCTGGGTGCTGCGTCCGCGGGCGCAGGCGGGTGACGAGCCCTGGGACGCGGAGGTGCTCGCCGCGACCGGGCGCCAGGCCGGGGCGGCGCTCGACCGCGCCCTGCTGTTCGACCAGCGGACCACCGCGGCGCACGTCCTGCAGCAGGCGCTGCTCACCACGCCCGACGTGCGCGACCCGCGCGCGGCGGTCGCGACGGTGTACCGGCCGGGCGTCGACGCGTTCGAGGTCGGCGGCGACTGGTACGACGTCCTGACGTTCGACGGTGGCACGCTGCGCGTCGTCGTGGGCGACGTCGTGGGGCGGGGGCTGGAGGCGGCGACCGCGATGGCGCAGCTGCGCAGCGCCGTGCGTGCCGCCGCGGAGCCGGGGGAGAGCCCGGCCGGCGTCGTGGGCCGGCTGGACCGGTTCGCGGCGCGCACGGCCGTCGGCCTCTCGGCCACGGTGGCGTACGCCGAGCTCGACCTCGCGACGGGTGTCGCGCGGTACGCGGTGGCCGGCCACCTCCCGCCGTTGCACCTGCCCGCGGTGGGCCCCGGGACGTACCTGTGGGGCGGTCGCGCGCTGCCGCTGGGCGTCGGCGACGGCGGTCCGCTCCCGGAGGGCGCCGTGACGCTCGCAGCGGGCGACCGGCTGCTGCTCTTCACCGACGGTCTCGTCGAGCGGCGCGACCGGTCGCTCCCCGACGGGCTCGAGGACCTGGCGGCACGGGCGCGCGGGCTCGCGGCGGACGGCATGTCGCTCGACCGGCTCGTCGACGTCGTGACGGGCGGAGGTGGCGGGGACCATGACGACGTCTGCGCGCTGCTGCTCACGTGGGCAGGTCCGCTCGCGGCGTGACGGACGGGCCGCCCGCGTACGTGCGCCCGCCGCCCGGTGCGCCCGTGGTCGTGCGCTCAGGTGGTCGCGGGCTCGCGGTGCGTCGGCCCGAACGCGATGGGCAGCCCGCGTGCGTGCGCGCGCCCCGCGGCGGGGTCGTGCTCGACGAGGTACGCCGACCCGAACTCCCGCTCCATCGACTGGTACTTGTCGATGGGCGCCGCGATGACCAGCTGGAACCCGAACGACTGCAGCGCGCGGATGGCGCGGCGCGTGACGTCCGGGTCCGACTTCACGAAGCCCTCGTCCACCATGACCGACCCGAACACGGGCACCTGCTCGATGCCGCCGAGCTGGTAGCGCAGGGCTGCGCCGAGCGTCGCGGCGATGAGCTCCTGGCCCTCGCCGCCGGACGTCGCGCCCACGCCCTCGTAGACGCGGGCCTGGGCCTCGCCGTGCCGGTGCTCCTCCGCGGAGATGCGCACGTGCCGCTTGACGTCGAGCACGTCGCGCTGCCACTCGCGGTCGACGGGGTCGGTGCTGTCGAGCCGGTCCATGAGCCGGGCGATGCGCGCGAACCGCGCCTCCAGCTCCGCGTCGTCGAGGTCGCCGCCGGCGCGGTCCTCGAGGATGGCGTCGATCTCCGCCTGGAACCGGCGCGACGCGGGCGGCTCGACGTCCGTCGTGACGATCTGCAGGTACCCGTCGTGGCCGAACGGCACGGTTCGCAGGACGTCGTTGATCGGGTCGATGCGGTCGTCGATGACGAGCCGCTCGTCCCGCAGCTGCTGCAGGAGGGCCGTCAGCCCCATCGTGTTGATGCTGTGCATGAGCCGGCGCCACTGGTCCAGCGCCGCGGGGAGGTCGTCGCGGCGCAGGTCCTCCAGCCGGGCCAGGTACGCCGGCACGTCCTGGACGTCGCGCGTGAAGGTGCCGGTCTCGTCGGGCCACGTGCGCAGGAAGTCGGCGAGCGTGGTGACGATCGCCGACCGCGCCTGCTCGCCCGCCGACTCGGCGGTGGTGAGCCGCTGGCCGACCGCCTGCTCGACGGCCTTGCGCAGGCGCCCCACCGTCTCGAGCGTCGGCTCCGGGTCGCACTCGCGCGCCACCGCGGCCAGCACGGCGCGCTGCTCGTCGGTCGGCTCGGCCAGCGCGTCGAGCCGCGCGCCGACGCGGTCCTCCTCGTCGAGGCGGCGGGCCCACGCCTTCTCGGCGGCGGCCGCGGCCTCGCGGGCGGTGCGCGCGCGGTGGTTCGCGGCGTCGCGCTCCTCCGTGCGCGCCGTGATGCGGGCGTCGAGGGCGGCGAGGTCGCCGCCGGCCACGACGTCCGCACGGTGGCGGCGGGCGTCCTCGAGGGCGGCCTCGGCGCTCTCGACGTCGACCTCGTCCCACCGCAGCGCCGCGACCTGCTGCCACGCGCGGGCGACCGCGCGGCGGTGCTCCCGGGCCGCGTCGGCGTCGTCGCGTGCGCGGACGAGCGCCGGCCGCCGCTCCTCGAGCGCGGCGATCGCGTCGGCGACGTCGCGGCGCGCGTGCGCGTTGTCGAAGCCGATGACGCGGTGGCGGCGCACGTCGGGCCGGTCGTCCTTCTCGTGCAGGCCGTCACGGTGCTTGACCTGGCCCTGCACGGTCACGGCCTCCCGCAGGACGCCGAGCTGGGCGACGTCCGCCACGCAGCGGTGCGCGTACCGGCGGGCGAGCTGCGCGCGCAACCAGGGCGCGAACGGGCTGTCCGCGACGACGACCTTGCTCGCCATCGTGCCTGCCTCCGGCGCGGCGGCGGGCACGGGGACGGCGGTGTCGACGGGCGTCCACCGCACGCGCGTGCGCAGGTCGTGCCCGTCGACGAAGGCCGCCACCCGCGCCGCGGAGGCGGCGTCGACGAGCATCCGCACGCCGAAGCCGCCGAGGAGGCGCTCGGCCGCCGTGCGCCACGTCTCCTCCTCGGGGGCGACGTCGAGCAGCTCGCCGACGAACGGCAGCTCGGTCTCCGGCAGGCCCGTGCCCTCGGCGACGAGCCGGCGCACGCGCAGGTCGACGTCCGGGATGTTGGAGCGCCGCTGCTCGAGCGAGCCGAGCTGGGCGCGCAGGTCGGCGAGCTCGGCGTCGAGCGCGCTCACGGCCGCGCTGCGCTGCCACAGCGCGTCGCGCGACGCCGTCTCGTCCCCGTCGGCGCCGTCGTCCGCCGGACGGCGGCGCTGCAGCGCGGCCAGGCCGCGCGCGCTGCCGGGGACGGGGGCGTCGACGAGCCCGCACCACCGCTCGAGGTCGGCGTACCGGCGCCCGACGCGCTCGTGCGTCGCCGCGAGGTCCCGCAGCTCGGCGTCCACGCGGTCGAGGTCGCCGCCGCCCTGCGTCCAGCGCTGCTGCTCCAGCCGGCGCACGTCGTCGGCGGCCTCCTGGTGCTCCGCGGCCGCGGCGGCGTGCAGCTCGCCCTGCCGGACGTGCTCGGCGCGCTCGTGCTCCGCGCGCTCGGCGAGCAGGTCCTTGTGCACCCCGAGGACGTACGCCTCGACCGGGCTCGACCCGTCGGCGTCGCCGAGCAGCGCGCGCAGCTCGTCGCGCGAGCCGCCCGCCGACCGGTACGTCTCCCACAGCTCCGGCAGCGGGGCGAGGAGGGCGATCTGGTCGCGTGCGCGCGTCATCTGCTCGTAGCCGTTGCGCAGGCTGACGAACTGCTCCACAGCGGCGTCCCGCCGGGCCGCGACCTTGGAGTCGTCGAGGACGAACCGCTTGAAGGTGTCGTCGATGTTGTGCACGCCCTTGCTCGACTGCGCCTTGTGCAGCAGCCGGATCGCCTTGGCGCTGTCGCCGTCCTGCCCCCGGATGCCCACGAGCGCGGACAGGCGCGCCACGTACCGCCCGTACTCCGTGCCGAACGTCGTCACCGCCGGGACCGCCCGGCGGATCGCGTCCTGGCGCAGCCGGTGCTCCACGGCCGGCTCGAGGTCGCGCACGTCCAGGTCCTGCTCGGCCAGCATGAGCGCGTGCGTGATGTCCGGGTCGGACGTGGCGTCGGCCGTCACGTGCATCGCGCGGCACGCCGTCACCGTGCGCCCCGCCGAGTTCGCCCACGTCAGCGCGACGGCGCTCCACGTCGCGCGCTCGCGCAGGTAGATGGCGCGGCTCCCGCCGCGGCCGCCGTCGCGCCGCGAGCCCGTCTTGCCGCGCACGTAGGAGTAGAAGGTGCGCTCGCGGCTGCCGACGGCCTCGTCGTGGGCCGCCGCGTTGAAGGTCACCGAGCGGTCCATGAGCACGCAGATCATGGCGTCGAGCAGCGTGGACTTGCCGGCGCCGGACGGGCCGGTGACGAGGGTGCCGTCGCGGTGCACGTCGACGACGTGGTACCCGTGGAACGGCCCCCAGTTGACCAGCTGGATGCGCGTCAGCCGGAACTGCGCGATCGCCGGGTCGAAGCCGTCCATGGTCTGCACGACCGCCTGCGCCGTCATCGTCCGCCGTCCTGCTCGTCGTCGGCCCGCTCGCCGTCCTGCTCGTCGCCGTGCCGCTCGCCGTCGTCGCGTCCGCCGCCGGTCGCGCCGTCGTCCGCGAGCGACGTCAGGGCCGCCGTCATCGCGTCGACCTTCTCCGCCGTCAGCATCGAGTGCACGATCCCCGAGATCCGGTAGCGCCCGTCGCTCACGGGGGCGAGCACGCCCTTCTCCTTGACGTTCTCGATGGCGTTCTCGCAGCGTCGCCGGAACTGCGCGGGATTCTGGTCGTCGACGTCCTTCCACGCCTCGAGGTGGTCGAGGAGCTCACGGTGCTCGACCACGACGTCGCGGCCCTCGACGGCGCCGCGGTCGTACTCCTGCCGCAGGTGCAGCAGCAGGACGGTCGCCGCGAGCGTGAGGGGCTTGTCGCGGCGGAGCAGCACCGGCACGTCGTCCTCGAGCTCGAGCTGCTGCGTGAATGCGACCTGCCGCCGCCGGTCGACGACCAGCTCGAGGTAGAGGTCGTGCAGGCGGGAGCGCAGCACGTCCTCGTGCCGCAGCACCCGGTTCCACAGCGACGGGTGGCGCACGCCGTCGACGAAGCGCGAGCTGAGGACGCGCACGAGGGTGCCGCGGACCTCCGCCGGCAGCGACCCGGCGTCGCCGTCGAAGAGCGGTTCGGGGCGTGCGGCGGCGCGCGCGGTGCGTGCGTCGTCGGCCGTGGTGCTCATGCGAGTGACTCCTCGGTCTGGGGCTCCGCGACGGCTCCGGGCCCTGCGACGGGTCCCGGCTCTGCGACGAGGTCGGCGGCCGGCGCGGGCAGGACGGCCCACGGCACGGTGCACACCACGCGCGAGCCGTCGGTGCGCACGGCCTCGAGGCGGTCGCCGGTGTCGTCGAGGAAGGTCGCGCCGGCCGCGACGGCGACGTGCAGCAGGCCGACGACGTTGCGGGGACGGCGCTGCTCGGGCGGCAGGGCGGCCCACACCTCGCCGAGCGTCGGGCGCCCCGACCCGGCGGTGGCCGTGGCGGTGGCGACGGCGCGGCGGATCTCGTCCAGGTCGGGGCCACCCAGCTCGCGGATCTGCGCGGGCGTGAGGCCGCCGTCGTCCCAGACCACCTCGTCGAGCACCGGCGGGCGCTCGCGCAGGCCCGGGTCGGCGAGCTGCACCTGCGCGATCGACTGGATCTCCGGCAGGCCGGCACCCAGCTGCAGCTCGACCTGCACCCGCCGCGCGCCCTGCCCGAAGAGCGCGTGCGCCGCGGCCTGCGCGCGCGCCAGCCGCGCCCGCAGGTCCCGGTCGCCCTCGGAGCGGTGCTGCACGAAGCGCTCGAGCGACTGCGTGAGCCGGCGGTAGGTGTCCTGCACGTCCTCGGCCGCGTCCACGAGCGTGCGGGGGAGCGTGCGCAGCGCGCGCCGCTGCTCCGGGGTCAGCTCGGCGGCGAAGTCCTGCGAGAGGAGGGCGTCGATGTCGCGGCGCAGCGCCGCCTGCGCGCGGTGGCTGCCCCACAGGCGCATCAGCCCGCGGAACGCGCGGCCCTCGGCGCTGGCCTCGAGCAGGTCGTGGTCGGCGAAGAACGCCTGCAGCGCGCGGCCGCGCCCCGCCGGCTCGTCCTCGGCCTCGCCGACGAAGCGCCGGTGCATCGTGTACACGCTGTCCGCGACGCGCTTGAAGTCCGCGGGGAGGTGCCGCGCGAGGTCCATGACGCCGTGCAGCTGCTCGTGCAGTCGCGCCGGCGGGGTCGGCGGCACGTCGCCCGCGAGCAGCGCCTCCCGCTGGGCCTGCAGCGCCGCGATCTGCTCGTCGATCCGGTCGACCCGCCGCTGCGGGTCCGGGTCGGCGTCGTCGGAGAGCCGCGCGACCGCGTCGAGGATCTGCTGCAGCCGCGACTCCGAGACGGTCGAGCGGCGGTCGACCAGGCGGTCCGCGAACGCCAGGACGTCGAGCGCGGCGGCCGTCAGCGTGTACTGCTCCACGCCGTCGACGAGCGCGCGGTTGACCCACTGCCGGGCCACCCAGTCGTTGCAGTAGTCGCGGGCCGTGCGCGTCGACTCCTGGAGGTCGGGGGAGCCCGCCGCGCGCAGCTGCGCCAGCTCGACGTCCACGACCTCGTGGAAGTGCGCGACCTCGACGGGGCCGGCGGCGAGGTGCTCGGCGAAGATGCTGAGCACCCACTCGACGCTGTGCGCGCGCAGCAGGGCCATCTCGGGCCGGGCCTTCGCCTGCTCGAACCGTGCGAGCCGGCCGGCGGCCCCGGGTGCGTGCGTCACGGTCGTCGCTGCCCGTCCTTCCTCGCGTCGCGCACCCGCAGGCGCGCACGGACCGACCGGGCACGACGATCGGCGCCGGACATGGCGAGGGCCTCTGCCTGTGGTGCAGGTCAGAGGCCCCGACGCTTGCTCCCTCGACTGGACTCGAACCAGTAACCGTCCGATTAACAGTCGGATGCTCTGCCAATTGAGCTACGAGGGATCGTGCGGGAAGAGACTCTAGCAGGCGTCGGAGGTCCCGCGGACCACGGCGGCCGCTGCGCGGGACGTGACGTGCGCCGCGCGTCGTTCAGGCAGGCAGACCGACCTCGGCGCGCACCCGCGCCTCCGCCTCCGCGACCACCCGGGCCGCGGACGGGTCGCGCAGGTCGACCCGCCCGTCGCCGATCGTCTGCGTGAAGAGCGCCCCCTCCTCGTCGCGCCGCAGCGCCACCCGCACCCGGCCACCGCCGGGCAGCGTCACGTGCTCGACGTGCACGACCGACTGCTGCACGCGCTCGCGGAACGTCTGCGCCAGGTCGCGTGCCGCCGGGTCGTCGGCGAGGGCCAGGTCGGTCGTCGCGCCGCTCGCCCAGTGCACCGTCAGCGTGCGCGACTCGGCGTCGAGGGTGCCGCGATCGACGTCGGACCACGGCGTGCGCGCCACGTCCGCGTCGGGGTCGGCGTCGACGAGGTGCAGCGCGCGCCGGGTGACCACGGCCCAGCGGCCGGTGCCGTCCGCGTCCTGCGCGACCTCGCCGCCCCGCGCCGGATCCAGCGGCGCGGCGGCGAGGACGGTGTCGCCGTGCGCGAGGTCGAGACGACGGCGGACGGCGTCGGGCAGGCGGCGACGACGGGAGAACAGGGCCACGCGCCCACCGTACCCAGGCGGTGCGCCGGCGGGGCGGGGCGGTCGGCCCGGCCGCCTCGTCGGTCCCGCTCGTGGTGCTGCCGGCCGACCGGCGCCGCGTCGCTAGGCTGCTGCCGCACGGGCCAGTAGCTCAGTCGGTCAGAGCAGCGGACTCATAATCCGTCGGTCGTGGGTTCAAGCCCCACCTGGCCCACCCTGCGAGCGGGGCCGGGCGCGGTCAGACTCGCCCCATGACCGCCACCCCGCCGCGCGGACCCGCCCCGTTGCCGTGGGCGCTGCTCGCTGCCGTCGTGGGCGGGTGGCTCGCGGTGTCCTGGCTCGTCGGTGTGTACATGGGCGTGATCCGGACGACGCCGGGCCTGCCCGACGTGCGCACGGTCCGCGCCGACCTCGTCGCACCGCACCTGGCCGGCGTCGTGGCCGCGGTGGTCGCCACCGCGCTGTGGGGCCGCTGGCGGGACGTCTGGCGCGAGCCGCGGGACGTCCACCCGCTCTGGTGGCTCGTGCCCGCGGTGGTGCTCGTCGGCGCGGCCGCCACGACGGACGTCGACGCGCTGCGCGTCGCACCCCCGGGCCTCGTCACCGTGCTCGCCGTCGGCTGCCTCCTGGCGGCGCTGGACACCGAGCTCGTGCTGCGCGGCGTGGCGCTGGTCGCGCTCCGCGACCGGTGGCCGGAGCCGGCTGCCGCGCTCGGCACCGTGCTGCTCTCGGGCGCCGTCGAGGTGCTCACCGGTCCGGGCTCGCCGGCGACGCGGGCCGTGGTCGGCGTGGCCACCGGCGTGGTCCTCCACGTCGCACGCCGGGTCGGCGGCGGGCTCGCCGTGCCGGTCGTCCTGCACGGCGCGGTCGACCTGGCGCTGTGGTCGCACGCCGTCGGCGACCAGGCGGGGGTGCTGCCGGGCACCCGCGTGCAGGTCGCGGGGCTGGCGGTCGTGGCCGTCGTGAGCGTGGCCCTCGCACGGTGGGGAGGCATGCCGCGCCCGCCGGCGGGGCTGCGCCGGCGCCGCTCCTGACGGGGGGCCGTGGTGCCGCGTCCGGGCCCGGTGGTGCTGCGCCCGTCGTCGGGCCGTCGTCGGCACGCTCCGGTCGCCGGCCGGCGTCCGCGCTGCCACGATGCCCGCGGGTGCCGGCGTGCCGCCGGAGGTCGGGGGAGCCCGCCACGAGGAGGTGTCATGACCACGGTCGCCGCGAGCTCGTCTCGAGGGGTCTGGGAGGCCGGCGCGCGCGCCGGGTACGCGGTCAGCGGCGTGCTGCACGTGCTCATCGGCGTGCTGGCCGCGCAGCTCGCCACCGGCGGGGGCGGGGAGGAGGCCGACCAGTCCGGCGCCTTCGCGCAGGTGGCGTCGACGCCCTTCGGGGCCGTCGCGCTGTGGGTGGCCGTCGTCGCGCTCGCCGCGCTGGGCGCGTGGCAGGGTGCGGCCGCGCTGAGCGGCGCCGTGGGGGAGGCCGCCGACCGTGCGAAGGCGGCCGGCAAGGCGGTCGTGTACCTCGCGCTCGCCGCGACCGCCCTCACGTTCGCGCGCGGCAGCGGGTCCGGCGGTCAGACCTCGGACGCCACGGCGAGCCTCATGCAGGCGCCCGGCGGACGCCTTCTCGTCGGCGCCGTGGGGGTCGGGGTGGTGGTGGTCGGCGGCTACCACGTCGTGAAGGGCGTCACGAAGCGCTTCCTGCGCGATCTGCACCGGCTGCCCGCGGGGACCGCCGGCCGCGTGGCCCGGGGCGCGGGCGTCGCCGGCTACGTCGCGAAGGGTGTCGCGCTCGCGGTGGTCGGGGTGCTGTTCGTGCTCGCGGCGGTCCAGGCCGACCCGGCCGAGGCGAGCGGTCTCGACGGTGCCCTGCGGGCGCTGCGCGACGCGCCGGCGGGTCCGCTGCTGCTCGGTCTGGTCGCGCTCGGGCTCGTCCTGTTCGGCCTCTACAGCCTCGTCCGGGCCCGCTTCGGCCGACTGTGACTTTTCACCCGCACCGGACACGTGTCCGACGCCCGGTGGTTCTTGCACGGATGTCCAGATTGGGGCATGCTCTTCCACGTCAGCGAAAAACGGCAAACCCGCCGCAAGGCGGGGACGCAAAGCCACGGGGCCCACGGGGCCAGCCGAGCTACCGAACGACGAAGGAGCCTCCCATGGCCATTCAGACGCACGCCACCGACGCCCCCCTCACGCAGGGCAGCCTGCTCACCCCGGGCGAGGTCGCGGTCCTCTTCCGCGTCGACCCGAAGACGGTGACGCGCTGGGCGCAGGCCGGCAAGCTCTCCGCCGTCCGCACCCTCGGCGGTCACCGCCGCTTCCACGAGGCGGAGGTCCGTCAGCTCCTGACGGGCGTCCCGCAGCAGCGCGCCGGCGAGTGAGCCGGCGCCGCCACGACGGCGGCTGCCCACGACACCGACGACGCCGGTGGTGACCTGGTCACCACCGGCGTCGTCGCGTCCGGGGCCTGCCCTCGTCGGGTGGCCGGCGCACCGCGGGACCGGCGTGGACGCGGTCGGCGGCACGCCCACCACCGGTCGCGGACGGCACGGGCCACCCCGCCGACGTGAAAGGATCGGACCATGGCCTTGCGTGAGATCCGGACCGTCGGCGACCCCGTCCTGCGCACCCCGTGCGACCCGATCACGACCGTCGACGACCGGGTGCGGTCGCTCGTCGACGACCTGCTCGAGACCGTGGACATGGAGGGCCGTGCCGGCCTCGCCGCGAACCAGATCGGCGTGTCGCTGCGCGCGTTCTCGTGGAACATCGACGACGAGATCGGGTACGTGCTGAACCCGACGATCGTCGAGCTGTCCGAGGACGAGTACCAGGACGGCGACGAGGGGTGCCTGTCGGTGCCCGGCCTGTGGTTCCCGACGCACCGCGCCTGGTACGCCCGCGTCGTCGGCACCGACCTCGACGGCAAGGAGGTCGTCGTCGAGGGCACGGAGCTCATGGCCCGGTGCCTGCAGCACGAGGTGGACCACCTCGACGGCATGCTCTACCTGGACCGTCTCGAGCGGTCGGTGCGCAAGAAGGCGATGCGCGCGATCCGCGAACAGCTCTGACGGCTGGACCGCAGCCGCCGCGTGGGGCATCCTGTGCACAGCACGCCGCGTGCGTCATGCGTTCTGGTCGTGAGTCCTGCAGGAGCAGGGGCGAGGTCGTTGGGGAAGGCGACCCTCGAGCCCTACTGGAGGACCACATGGCTGGTGCCATCACCCGCGGTGTCCTTTTCGTGCACTCCGCACCGCGCGCGCTCTGCCCCCACGTCGAGTGGGCGGTCGGCAACGCGCTCGGTGGGCGTGTCAGCTTCGACTGGACCCCGCAGCCCGCAGGACCGCAGTTCTACCGTGCCGAGCACTCGTGGCAGGGCGCGCCGGGCACCGGCGCGCGCCTGGCGTCCGCGCTGCGCGGGTGGGCGCACCTGCGGTACGAGGTGACGGAGGAGCCCAGCCACGGCGTGGACGGCTCCCGGTGGAGCCACACGCCCGAGCTCGGCATCTTCCACGCCGCCACGGACGTGCACGGCAACATCGTCGTCCCCGAGGACCGGGTCCGGGCCGCCCTCGAGCACGCCGCCGACCCGGCGCGCATGCGTGCGGAGCTCGACCTCGCGCTCGGGCAGGCCTGGGACGACGAGCTCGAGCCGTTCCGCTACGCGGGCGCCGGCGCCCCCGTCCGCTGGCTGCACCGCGTCGGCTGACGCCCGCCGCGGCACCGACGCCCACGGCCACGGCCCGTCGGCGACCACGCACGGCGACCCCGGACCCGCACGGGTCCGGGGTCGCGTCGTGCGAGGAGCGGCTCAGTCCGCCGTGACGACCAGCGCCACGTTGTGCCCGCCGAAGCCGAACGAGTTGTTGATGGCCGCGACGGGACCGTCGGGCAGGGCGCGCGGCTTGTCGCGCACGAGGTCGAGCACGAGCTCGGGGTCGGGGTCGTCGACGTTGATCGTCGGCGGCGCCTGCCGCTCGTGCAGCGCGAGCACCGCGAAGATCGTCTCCAGCGCGCCGGCGCCGCCGAGGAGGTGACCGGTCATCGACTTCGTCGCCGAGAGGGCGACGTGGTCCGCGTCGGAGCCGAGGACGCCGCGGATGCTGCGGGCCTCGATGAGGTCGCCGACGACGGTCGACGTCGCGTGGGCGTTGACGTGCCGGACGTCCGTCGCGGCGACGCCCGAGTCGGCCAGCGCCGCCTGCATGGCGCGCACCTGGCCGTCGCCCGACGGCTCCGGCGACGTGATGTGGTACCCGTCCGCGGTGAGGCCGACGCCGGCGATGCGCGCGTACACGCGGGCGCCGCGCGCACGGGCGTGCTCGGCGCTCTCGAGGACGACGATGCCGGCGCCCTCGCCGAGGACGAAGCCGTCGCGGGCGGTGTCGTAGGGACGCGACGCGGCGGCCGGGTCCTCGTTGCGCGTCGACAGGGTGCGCGACGCGGCGAACGCGGCGACGGGCATCGGGTGGATCGCCGCCTCGGTGCCGCCGGCGACGACGACGTCGGCGCGGCCCGACCGGATCATCTCGACGGCGTAGCCGATGGCCTCCGCACCGGACGCGCACGCCGAGACGAGCGCGTGCGCACCGGCGCGCGCACCGAGCTCGAGCGACACGTAGGCAACGGGGGAGTTCGGCATGAGCATGGGCACGGTCATCGGCAGGACGCGGCGGCCGCCCTTCTCGCGCAGCGTGTCCCACGCGTCGAGGGTGGTCCAGATGCCGCCGATCCCGGACGACACGACGGCGCCGAGGCGGTCGCCGTCGACCTCCGGCGAGCCGGCGTCCTTCCAGGCCTCGCGCGTCGCGATGACCGCGTACTGCGCGGACGGGTCCATGCGCTTGAGCTCGGGGCGCGCCAGCACCTGGTCGGGTGCGACGCGCAGCTGTGCGGCGAACCGCACGGGGATGTCGTAGCGGTCGGCCCAGTCGTTCTCGAGGGTGCGGGCACCCGACTCGCCCGCCAGGGCTGCCTGCCACGTGGACGGGACGTCGCCGCCGAGCGGCGTGGTCGCGCCCAGGCCGGTGACGACGACCTCGGGGACGGTGCTCATGGATGCTCCTCGGTGGTGTGCGGGGCGGCGGGACGGCGCGTGCGGGCACGCGCCGTCCCGGCCGCGGGTGCGTCGGGCGTCAGGCCGCCTGGGCGCCGTTGATGAAGCTGACCGCGTCGCCGACCGTCGTGAGGTTCTTGACCTCGTCGTCGGGGATGCGGACGTCGAACTTCTCCTCGGCGAGGGTGACGATCGTCATCATCGACAGCGAGTCGATGTCCAGGTCGTCGGTGAAGGACTTCTCGGGCAGGACGGAGTCGGCCGGCAGGCCCGTCTCCTCGCTGACGATCTCGGCCAGGCCGGCCAGGATCTCCTGCTCGCTGTGCGCCATGGATCTCTCCTCGGGTGGGGTGGTGCTCGGACGAAACGTGCTGACGGTACCGGCCGGTCGTGCCCGGCCCGCCCCACGGGATCAGGGCAGGACGACGACCTGCGCGGCGTAGACCAGGCCCGCGCCGAAGCCGATCTGCAGGGCCAGCGCGCCGGACGGGACCTGGCCCTCGCGGAGCAGGCGCTCGGCGGCCAGGGGGATCGACGCGGCGGACGTGTTGCCGGTGTCGGCGATGTCGCGGCCGACGACGACGGACTCGGGCAGCTTCAGCTGCTTGATCATCTGGTCGATGATCCGCATGTTGGCCTGGTGCGGCACGAACGCCTCGATGTCCTCGGGGCGGACGCCGGCCGCGTCCATGGCCTTCTGCGCGACCGGGGCCATCTGCCAGACGGCCCACTTGAAGACGCTCTGGCCCTCCTGGCGCAGCGTCGGCCAGCCGGCGCCCTCGTCGCGCGTCGCGAGCCACGAGTGGGTCTGCCGGATGGCGTGCGCCTGGCCGCCGTCGGAGCCCCACACCGTCGGGCCGATGCCCGGCGTGTCCGACGGGCCGACGACCACAGCGCCGGCGCCGTCGCCGAGCAGGAACGAGATCGTCCGGTCGGTCGGGTCGACGAACTCGCTCATCTTCTCGGCGCCGATGACGAGCACGTGCCGAGCCGTGCCGGCGCGCACGAGGGCGTCGGCCTGGCCGATCCCGTAGCAGAAGCCGGCGCACGCGGCGGAGATGTCGAACGCCGCCGCGGGCGTGGCGCCGATCCGGTCGGCGACGATCGCGGCGCCCGCGGGCGTCTGGTGGAAGTAGGTGACGGTCGAGAGGATGACCGCGTCGATGTCCGCACCGGTCAGGCCGGCGTGGTCGAGCGCGGCCCGGGCGGCACCCTCGGCGAGGTCGAGCACGTCGGTGCCCGCCTCGGCGCGGCGCCGCGTCACGATGCCGGTGCGCTGGCGGATCCACTCGTCCGACGAGTCGATCGGGCCGACGAGGTCGTCGTTGGGGACGACACGCTCGCCGCGCACCCCGCCGATGCCGAGGATGCGGGTGTGCGCGGGGCCGGTGGCCTGCGTGAGGGTCGGACGGGTCACGACGTGCTCTCCTGCGTGGTCGTCGAGGGGGACGGCTGCGCGCCGCCGGCGTGGCGGCGCACCAGGTCGCGCGCCGCGTCGAGGTCGGCGGGCGACTTCAGCGCCACGGTCTCGACCCCGGGCAGCGTACGCCGCGCGAGGCCGGTGAGGACCCCGCCGGGCGCCACCTCGAGCAGGCCCGTCACGCCGAGGTCGGCGAGCGTGCGCTGGCAGAGGTCCCAGCGGACCGGGCGTGCCACCTGCGCGACGACGCGGTCCCGTGCGTCGGCGCCCGTGGTGACGACGGCTCCGTCGGCGTTGCCGAGGAGCGTCACGACCGGGTCGCGCGGTGCGACGCGCGCGGCCGCGGCGGCGAGCTCGTCGACCGCCGGGGCCATGTGCGACGTGTGGAAGGCGCCCGCCACCTGGAGCGGCACCACGCGCGCGCGGGTCGGCGGCTCGGCGGAGAGCGCCGCGAGGGCGTCCAGCGTGCCGGCCGCGACGACCTGGCCGCCGCCGTTGACGTTCGCGGCCACGAGGCCGAGGGCCTCCAGGCGCGCGAGCACCTCGTCCGGGTCGCCCCCGAGGACGGCGCTCATGCCGGTCGGGGTGGCCGCCGCCGCACGGGCCATGGCCGCACCGCGCACGGCGACGAGCGCCAGCGCGTCGTCGTCGCTGAGCACGCCGGCGACGGCGGCGGCGGCGAGCTCGCCGACCGAGTGGCCGGCCGCGGCGTCGACGCGCCCCGGCACGGCCTGCGCGAGGTCGGTCCCGAGGGGTGCGCCGAGCACGGCCCGCAGGCTCGCGAGCGCGGTGGCCACCAGCAGCGGCTGCGCCACCGCGGTGTCCCGGATCGTCTCGGCGTCGGACGTGGTGCCGTGGGCGACGAGGTCCGCCCCGGTGACCTCGCTCGCGCGGGTCAGGAGGTCGGCGACGCCGTCGACCTCGAGCCAGGCGGCGAGCATGCCGGGGGACTGGGCGCCCTGACCAGGGCAGGCGACGACGAGCACCCGTCCACTGTGCCGTCCCGGCCCGCGGTCACCCGGTCACGGCTCCCACCAAGCTCGGTGGCCAGCCTTGTCGCACCTGTACAAAGGCGGCACGCGTGGGCGCCGCGCGTCCGGGACGCCGTCGGTGCCGCTGCGGTGCCGGCCGCGGTGCTAGCCCCGGGCGGCGTCGAGGCGCCCGACGGCCAGCGCCGTCTGGAGCACGTACGACTCGCGGGCGTCGAGCGGGTCCCACCCGGTGACGTCCGCGACGCGGCGCAGCCGGTAGCGGACGGTGTTCGGGTGCACGTACAGGCTGCGCGCCGCCGCCTCGAGCGACCGGCCGGCGCCCAGGTACGCGGAGAGCGTCTCGAGCAGCGACCCCTGGCTCGCCGCCAGCGGGGTGAACGCCCGCTCGACCAGCGCGCGCCGGGCGTCGGCGTCGCCGACGAGCACGCGCTCGGGCAGCAGGTCGTCCGCGAGCACCGGCCGCGGCACCTGGTCCCAGCCGGCGGCCGCCTGCAGCCCCGCGAGGGCCGCGCGCGCGGACGCCGTGCTCTCGACGAGCCCCGGCGCGGCGGGCCCGATGACGACCGGTCCCGGTCCGAACCGCGGGAGCAGCGTCATGGCCGCGGCCCGCAGGTCGCCCTCCCCGCCGAGGAAGACGACGAGCCGGTCGCCGAGGATCCCGACGAGGGCGTCGTCGGCGGCGCGGCGGGTCGCCCGGCGCAGGTCGGCGACCCGCACCTCGTCCAGGTGCGCCGTCGTCGTCCCCACGACCACGAGCGTCGCGCCGCGGCCGCTCCAGCCGATGGCCGCGACGCGCGAGCGCAGCGCGTCGTCGGCGTCGCCCCGCACGAGGGCGTCCACGACGAGCGCCTCCAGCCGGGCGTCCCAGCCGCCGCGGACCTCCGCCGCGCGGGCGTAGACCTCCGCGGCCGAGAACGCGACCTCGCGCGAGTAGCGGAGCACCGCCTCGCGCAGCTCCCGCTCCGCGCCCGGCGCCGCGAGCCGGTCGCTGTGCGTCTCGACGACGTCGACGACCACCCGGACGAGCTGCAGCGTGTGCTGCAGGGAGATCGACCGGGTGAGCTCGGGCGGCGCGGCCGCGAAGATCTCGCCCACGCCGTGGGGCGGCCGCGTCGGGTCGGCGAACCAGGTGACGAAGGCCGTGATGCCGGCCTGCGCGACGAGGTTGACCCACGAGCGGTCCTCCGCCGGCAGCGCGCGGTACCACTCGAGGTCGGCGTCGAGCCGGCGCATGGCGGCCACGGCGAGCTGGCCGGCACCCTCGCGCACGCGGCGCTGCGTCTCCGTGCCGCCCGGGTCGCCGGCGTCGGCGGACCGGCCGCGCCCCGGCCGGACCGGACGCCCGCCCACCCTGCTCGGACGGGCGCGCGCGACCACCGGGTGCGCCCCGTCGGCGACGTCGTCCGGAGGCGCCGCGCCGGTGCGGTCAGCGGTCGAGGGGGGCGTCATGGGGCCGAGCATAGGCGCGGCCGTTGTGGGGAGTCGACAAAGGCCACGGGCCCCTCGGCAGGTGCCGGGCGGCTCCCGGACAGGTGCGCACGGGACAGAACGGATAGGGTCTCGGCATGGCTCTCCTGCCTCGTCTGCGCCAGCTCATGCGGCGACCCACGTCGGCCTCCCGGGTCGGCGCGCGTCGTCCGACGACCGCCGCCCGCCGTGGTGACACCCTCCACGAGGACGCGTTGCGCTCGATGCTGAGCGACGACCCCAACAACGAGCGCGCCTTCCAGGCCCTCGCGGAGATCGTCCGCCGCCGGGCCGCCGAGCAGGTCCACGAGGAGGACCCGCTGACCGCGCCGAACGTCGAGCACGAGCGGCAGCACGCCGCCGACCTCGCCGTGTGGTCGCTCGGCGAGGAGCTCTCGGGCAACCCGCGCGCCTGGTACCCGCTCGTGGAGGTCGCCCGCCTGTCGGTCCGCGACGACCACGAGGGCACGATCCGCCGGCTCACGACCGCGGCGGAGCGGGACACCACCGGGCGTGCGCTCGTCGAGGCGCTCGCGCTGCTGTGCGACGCGGGCCTGCCGGTCGACGCGCTCAACCTGGGCGTGGGCCACTGGCGCCCGCGCGAGCACGACCCCGAGGTCGCGCGCCAGCTCGTCCGCGCCGCGGTCGAGGCGGGCCGCCCGCTCGACGCCAAGCAGCACCTCGCGTCGCTCGACCTCTACCCGGACCAGAAGGCGATCGCCGACCTGCGCGCCGAGCTGACCCGCCAGGTCGCCCAGGCGGAGCAGTCGATCCCCGGCACCTGACGTCCCACCGCGCAGCGCCTCACCCCCGAACGCCGACGAGCGGGCGGTCCCGGTCTCCCGGGGCCGCCCGCTCGTCGCGTTCGACGGGTGTCCGTCAGCAGACGGGGCGACCCGTCAGGAGTCGCCGCCCGTGTTGCCGGACGTGCCGGCGGTGACGTCGTGCAGGCGGTACCGCTCGATCGCCTGCGCCGGCAGGGACGCGTCGACCTTGCCCTCGAGGACGAGCTGCTGCAGCACGCGCACCGCCGTCGACGGTCCGTCGATCTTGAAGTGCCGGCGGGCCGCCGCACGCGTGTCGGAGAAGCCGAAGCCGTCCGCGCCGAGCGTGGCGTAGCGGCCGGGCACCCACGCGCGCACCTGGTCGGCGACGAGGTGGTCGTAGTCCGTCGTCGCGACGAACGGACCCTCCGCGCCCTGCAGCTTCGACGTGAGGTACGGGGTGCGCGGCTGCTCGCCCGGGTTGAGGAACGCCTGCTGCTCGGCGGCGAGCGCCTCGCGGCGCAGCTCGTTCCAGCTCGTCACCGACCACACCGCGGCGCGGACGCCCCAGTCCTCCGCGAGGAGCTGCTGCGCCTCGAGCGCCCACGGCACCGCGACGCCGGACGCGAGGATCTGGGCGCGCGGCCCGTCGCCCTCGGCCGGTGCGATGAGGTGGATGCCCTTGAGGACGCCCTCGACGTCGACGTCCGCCGGCTCGGCCGGCTGCACCATCGGCTCGTTGTAGACCGTCAGGTAGTAGATGACGTCCTGGTCGCGGCCGTCGGACCCGTCGCCGTACATGCGCTCGATGCCGTCGCGCACGATGTGCCGGATCTCGTAGCCGTACGCGGCGTCGTAGTGGACGACGTGCGGCATGGTGCCCGCGAGGAGCGGCGAGTGCCCGTCGGCGTGCTGCAGGCCCTCGCCGGTCAGGGTCGTGCGACCGGCCGTGGCGCCGATGAGGAAGCCGCGCGCCATCTGGTCGCCGGCGGCCCAGAACTGGTCGCCCGTCCGCTGGAACCCGAACATCGAGTAGTAGAAGTAGAACGGGATCAGCGGCTCGCCGTGCGTCGCGTACGACGTCCCGACGGACTGGAACGCCGCGGCGGACCCGGCCTCGTTGATGCCCGTGTGCATGATCTGCCCGGCCTCGCTCTCCTTGTAGGAGAGCATCAGCGCGCGGTCGACGGCCATGTAGTTCTGGCCGTTCGTGTTGAAGATCTTGGCGCTCGGGAAGATCGAGTCGAGGCCGAACGTACGCGCCTCGTCGGGGATGATCGGGACGAGCCGGTGCCCGAACTCCTTGTCCTTCAGCAGGTCCTTGAACAGGCGCACGAGCGCCATGGTCGTGGCGACCTCCTGCGTGCCGGACCCCTTCGCCAGGCCCTCGTACAGCTTGGGCTCCGGCAGGTTCAGCTTGGTGTGCGCCGTGCGGCGCTCCGGGACGAACCCGCCGAGCTGGCGGCGGCGCTCCAGCATGTACTGGATCGCCGGGTCCCCGGGCCCCGGGTTGTAGTACGGCGGCAGGTACGGGTCGGCCTCGATCTGCTCGTCGCTGATCGGGATGTGCAGCGAGTCGCGCAGCGTCTTGAGCTCGTCGACCTTGAGCTTCTTCATCTGGTGCGTGGCGTTGCGGCCCGCGAAGCCGGAGCCCAGGCCGTAGCCCTTGATGGTGTGGGCGAGGATGACCGTCGGCTGCCCGGTGTGCTCACGCGCGGCCTTGTAGGCGGCGTAGAGCTTGCGGTAGTCGTGGCCGCCGCGCTTGAGCGCCCAGATCTCGTCGTCCGTCATCTTCTCGACGAGCGCCTTGGTCCGCGGGTCGCGGCCGAAGAAGTGCTCGCGGATGAACGCGCCGTTCTCGGCGCGGAACGTCTGGAAGTCGCCGTCGGGCGTCGAGTTCATCAGGTGCACGAGCGCGCGGTCCTTGTCGGCGTTGAGCAGGGTGTCCCACTCGCGGCCCCAGATGACCTTGATGACGTTCCAGCCGGCGCCGCGGAACTGCGCCTCGAGCTCCTGGATGATCTTGCCGTTGCCGCGGACCGGGCCGTCGAGGCGCTGCAGGTTGCAGTTGACGACGAAGGTGAGGTTGTCGAGGTTCTGCTGCGCCGCGTGCTGCAGCATGCCGCGCGACTCGGGCTCGTCCATCTCGCCGTCGCCGAGGAACGCCCAGACGTCCTGCTGGCTGGTGTCCTTGATGCCGCGCGAGTGCAGGTACTTGTTGGTCCACGCCTGGTAGATCGCGGACGCCGGGCCGAGGCCCATCGACACCGTCGGGAACTCCCACAGCTCCGGCGCCAGGCGCGGGTGCGGGTAGGACGGCAGGCCGCCGCCCGGGTGCGAGACCTCCTGGCGGAACCCGTCGAGCTGGTGCTCGCTCAGGCGGCCCTCGAGGAAGGCGCGGGCGTAGACGCCGGGGGAGGCGTGGCCCTGGAAGTAGACCTGGTCGCCGCCGCCCGGGTGGTCCTTGCCGCGGAAGAAGTGGTTGAGGCCGACCTCGGTGAGGGTCGCGACCGACGCGTACGACGAGATGTGACCGCCGACGGCCACGCCCGGGCGCTGCGCGCGCGTCACCATGACGGCGGCGTTCCAGCGGATCCAGGAGCGGTAGCGCCGCTCCATGGCCTCGTCACCGGGGAAGTACGGCTCGTTGTGCACCGCGATGGTGTTCACGTACGGGGTGTTCAGCGAGGCCGGGACGGCCACGTTCCGCTGCCGTGCGTGCCGGAGCATGCTCATCAGGACGTACCGCGCGCGCGGGCCGCCCTTCTCGTCGATCAGGCCGTCGAGCGACTCGACCCACTCGCCGGTCTCCTCCGGGTCGATGTCGGGGACCTGGCTGAGCAGGCCGCCGATCAGCGGGCCCGTCTCGTCGATGGAAGCCACGGGGTGCTCCTTCGCGTCTCGTGCGCCCCCGAGCGGTCCGCCCCGGTGCGCCTGGCAGTCCCGCGGTCGGCGTCTCGCACGGGTGGCGAGCGGGCGCAGCTGCGGGTATCCGGACCATTCTCGGACGAGCCGGCCCGGAAAGTCACACCGGTGACCGTGACGTCCGCGACACGGCGGGCGACGACGGGACCGCGGCGGCGTGCCGGCGGGACACGCGCGGCCTGCGCGGACGTCCGCCGGGCCGCCCGGGGCCCATGTGGGCTAACGTGTCCCGACATCGGCAGGCGGTCCCGTCAGGAGGGTCCGCCGGTGGGGGCCTCGGCCCCCGTCGCAGCCGTCGGGCAGAAGGGAACGGGCCGGACGTGTCTTCCACCGCGGACGACGCCGCGACGCAGGCCGCTCGTCTCGGCTTCGTGGCCGGGCAGGTCGTGCAGGAGCTGGGGTACGACGACGACGTCGACGAGGACCTCCGCACGGGTCTCGAGACGCTGACGGGCAACGAGCTCGTCGACGAGGACTACGACGACGTCACGGACGGCGCGGTCATCTGGTTCCGGGACGACGACGGCGACCTGACCGACTTCCTCGTCGACGCCATGACGGTGCTCGAGGACAACGGCCCGATCTGGGTCTTCTCGCCGAAGGCCGGCCGTCCCGGGCACGTCAAGCACAGCGACATCGAGGAGGCCGCGACGACGTCGGGCCTGCACGCGATGACGACGTTCTCGATCGGCCCGGACTGGTCCGCCACCCGCCTGTCCACCCGCGGCCGCGGCAAGTGAGCGGCCGGTGAGCGTCCCCGCCGTCGGGGACGTCGCACCGGACCTCACGCTCCCCGACACGCACGGCACGCCCGTCACGCTGTCGGACCTGCGCGGCGCGCCCGTCGCGCTCGTGTTCTTCCCCTTCGCGTTCTCGCGCGTCTGCGGGAGCGAGCTCTGCGAGCTGCGCGACAACCTCGCCGACTTCACGGCGGCCGGCGTGACTCTCCTCGGCGTCTCCTGCGACTCGACGTTCGCGCTGCGCGCGTGGTCGGAGCAGGAGCGGCACGGTTTCGACCTGCTGTCCGACTTCTGGCCGCACGGCGCCGCGGCGCGTGCGTACGGCGTGCTCGACGAGGAGCACGGCCTGGCGCTGCGCGGCAGCTTCCTGCTCGACGCCGACGGCGTGGTGCGCTGGAGCGTCGTGCACCCGCGCGGTCGGGCGCGGCCGATCGCCGCGTACCGCGAGGCGCTGGCGGCGCTGCGCGGCTGACGCCGCCGGTGGTGGGCCCGGCCGGTCTCGAACCGACGACCTCCGCGGTGTAAGCGCGGCGCTCTGACCAACTGAGCTACAGGCCCTCAAACGTGCGACAGCCTACCGGCGACGTAGGCTCGGCCCGTGCGCGCCACCCTCCTGCACGGCCCCCGCGACGTCCGCGTCGAGCAGGTGCCGGACCCCGAGATCCGCCGTCCCACCGACGCCCTCGTGCGCGTCGTCGCCAGCTGCGTGTGCGGCTCCGACCTGTGGCCCTACCGCGGCGTGCGCCCCGTGCGGGAGCCGCGGCGGATGGGGCACGAGTTCGTCGGCGTGGTCGAGGAGGTCGGTTCGGAGGTCGCGCGCGTGAAGGTCGGCGACTTCGTCGTCGCCCCGTTCGTCGTCAGCGACGACACGTGCGTGCACTGCCGCAACGGCGTACACACTTCCTGCGTCAACGGCGAGGGCTGGGGCGGGCCGGACCGGCACGGCGACATGGTCGACGGCGGCCAGGGCGAGCACGTGCGCGTGCCGTTCGCCGACGGGACGCTCGTCGTGGCGCCCGAGTACCCCGACGACGCGCTGCTGCCGCACGTGCTCACGCTGACCGACGTCATGGGGACCGGGCACCACGCCGCCCTGGCCGGTGGGGTGCGTGCGGGGTCGACCGTGGCGGTCGTCGGCGACGGTGCGGTCGGCCTGTGCGCCGTCATCGCGGCACGGCGGCTGGGTGCCGAGCGCGTCGTGGCGATGTCGCGGCACGAGGCCCGCTCCGCGCTGGCCGTCCGGTTCGGCGCCACCGACGTCGTCGCCGAGCGCGGGGACGAGGGTGCGGCCGCCGTCGTCGACCTGCTCGGCGGCGTCGGGCCGGACGCGGTGCTCGAGTGCGTCGGGACGAAGGAGTCGATGCAGCAGGCGCTCGACACGGTGCGCCCGGGCGGGCGCGTCGGCTACGTCGGGGTGCCGGCGGGCGGCCCGGAGCTCCCGGTGCCGCAGCTCTTCGGCGCGAACATCGGCGTGCTCGGCGGCGTCGCCCCGGTGCGGGCCTACGTCGAGGGGCTCCTCCCGGACGTGTGGGCGGGGACGATCGAGCCCGGCCTCGTCTTCGACGGCACGTTCGCGCTCGACGCGATCGCCGACGCGTACGCCGCGATGGACGAGCGGACGGTGACGAAGTCGCTGGTGCTGCCGTGAGCGCAGCGACCCTGGCCGACGTCGTCGGCGCGCTCGAGCGGCGCTACCCGCCGCGGACCGCCGAGCAGTGGGACGCGGTCGGCCTGGTCGCGGGCGACCCGACGGCACCCGTGCACCGCGTGCTGCTCGCCGTCGACCCCGTGGCCGCCGTCGTCGACGAGGCGCTCGCGTGGGAGGCCGACCTGCTGCTCACCCACCACCCGCTCTTCCTCAAGGGCGTGCACTCGGTGGCCGCGACCACGTACAAGGGCGCGCTCGTGCACCGGCTCGTGCGGGGCGGCTGCGCGCTCTACACGGCGCACACCAACGCCGACGCCGCCCGTGGCGGGGTGGCCGAGGCGCTCGCGGACGCCGTCGGCCTGCTCGACACCGTGCCGCTCGTGCCCGTGCCCGCGCCGGCGCTCGACAAGGTCGTGGTGTTCGTGCCCGTCGACGACGCCGACGCGCTGATCGACGCGCTGGCCGCGGCCGGTGCCGGTGCGCTCGGCGACTACGAGCGCGCGGCGTGGACCACGACCGGCGAGGGGACGTTCACTCCCGTCGAGGGTGCCGCGCCCGCGGTCGGCGAGGTCGGGCGGCGCGAGCACGTGCGCGAGGCGCGCGTCGAGATGGTCGCGCCGCGCACCGCGCGGTCCCGGGTGCTCGCCGCGCTGCGCGCCGCGCACCCGTACGAGGAGCCGGCGTTCGACGTCCTCGAGCTCGCCGCGCAGCCCGGGTCCACCGGGCTCGGGCGCGTCGGGACGCTGCCGACGCCCGCGCGGCTCGCCGACTTCGCCGCCGCGGTGGCGCGCGCCGTGCCCGCGACGGTCCAGGGCGTCCGGTACGCGGGGGATCCCGACATGCCCGTGCGGCGCGTGGCCGTGCTCGGGGGGTCGGGCGACTCGCTCTTCGACGCCGTCCGCGCCGCCGACGTCGACGCGTACGTGACCGCCGACCTGCGCCACCACCCAGCCTCGGAGCAGCAGGAGCGCGCGGCGTTCGAGGCGGGCGGCGGCGCACCGCGGCCCGCGCTCGTCGACCTCGCCCACTCCGCGTCCGAGTGGCCCTGGCTGGCGCGCGCCGCCGCCGACCTCGTCGCGGACCTGCGGGCGCAGGGCACTACGGTGGAGACCCGCGTGAGCACGCTGCCCACCGACCCGTGGACGGGTCGTGTGCCGCAGACGGCCAGCACCCAGCCGGAAGGAACCCCGTGACGAGCGCCCCCGCAGCCGACCAGCGCCGCCTCCTGGACGTCCAGGAGATCGACACCCGCCTCGACCAGCTCGCCCACAAGCGGCGCACGCTGCCGGCGCTCGCCCGCCTCCTCGAGCTCGACGCCCAGCTCGCCGACCTCGACACCGCGCTCGTCACGTCCCGCACCGCGGCGTCGGACCTGCGCACCGAGCTGCGCAAGGCCGAGACCGACGTCGAGCAGGTGCGCAGCCGTGCGGCGCGCAACCAGCAGCGACTGGACGCGGGCGCGGGCAGCGCCAAGGACATGCAGGCGCTGTCGAGCGAGCTCGAGAGCCTGGCCCGGCGGCAGGGCGACCTCGAGGAGGTCGAGCTCGAGGTCATGGAGCGGCTCGAGGCGCACGAGGGCGCGCTCACCGAGCTCGAGCAGGCGCACCTCGCGCTGGTGACCGAGCGGGACAAGGTCGTCGCCGAGCGGGACGCCGGGTTCGCGGAGGTCGACGCCGAGGTCGAGCGGCTGCGCTCCGTGCGGCTGAAGGCGGCGGACGGCCTCGACGCCGGGCTCGTCACGCTGTACGAGCGGCTGCGCGGCCAGCACCAGGGTCGCGGCGCCGCGCCGCTGCGTGGCAACCGCTGCGAGGGCTGCCGGCTCGAGCTCAACCCGCTCGACCTCGAGGGGATCCGGGCGAAGCCGGCCGACGCGGTGGTGCGTTGCGAGGAGTGCGGCCGGATCCTGGTCCGCGGGGCCGAGGGCGCCTGATGGCCGGGCCCGCCGACGGCGCGGAGGCGCTCGACCACGAGACGACGACCGACCCGGCCGGCACGGGGACCGCGGCGACGCAGGGACGTCCGCGCCAGGCCCGTCCCTCGGGCGCGGCGGTGCGCTTCGACAGCGACGAGCCGGTGACGGTGGTGCTCGTCCGGCACGGGCAGACGACCATGACGGTGTCGCGCGGCTACTCCGGCTCGTCCGAGCCGGGGCCGCCGCTGGACGAGCACGGGCGGGCCCAGGCGGCCGCCGCTGCCGCGCTGGTGGACCGCGTCGGGCGCGACCTGTGGGGCGACATCGCCTACCCGAGCGAGCTGGTCGCGTCGCCCATGGTGCGCACGCAGCAGACCGGCGGCATCATCGCCGAGCGGCTCGGCCTCGACGTCCGCACGGACGCGGCGTTCCAGGAGGCGGACTTCGGCGACTGGCAGGGCCTGACGGCGGAGCAGATCGAGGAGCGCTGGCCCGGGCAGCTCGAGCCGTGGCACACGTCCGGCCGCCTGCGGCCGCCGGGCGGCGGCGAGTCGATCGAGGACGTCGGCGTGCGGCTGCGGGCCGGGCTCGACGCGCTGCAGACCGGCGGGCCGCGGACGGTCGTCGTCGTGTCGCACGCCGTGGCCATCCGCGCCGCGCTGGGCGTCACCATGGGCGCCGACCCGGGCACGTGGAGCCAGCTGCGCGTGGCGCCGGCGTCGGTCAGCATCATCCGGCTGTACGCCGACAAGCGCGACGAGATCGCGGTCGCCGGCGCGCCGAGCGAGGGCTGGGGCCGGGTCTGACGCGCTCGCGTCAGGCGGTCGCCGCCTCGGCGTCGTCCGTCGCGACGAGCTCGACCTCGAAGCCGGCGGCGTTCTCGAGGTACGCGGCGTAGTGGTCCGCGCCCCCCGCGAACGGGTGCGCGTCCGGGAACAGCAGGGACCAGCCGTGCTCGCCGGCGCCGGCCGTGAGGGCGTCGACGTCGCGCCGCGTGCCCGCGTGGAACGCGAGGTGGTTCACGCCGGGTCGGCGGCGCTCGTGCGGCTCGTCCACCACGTCCGAGCCGGTCTCGAGCACGAGGTAGGTGGGGCCGAGGGTCCACGACGACCCGGTGCGCCACGTGCTCGTGCGCTCGTACCCGAGCGCGGTCAGGAGCCACGTGAAGGACGCCCACGCCGCGTCGTCGTCGGGGAGCCAGAGCTCGACGTGGTGCAGCGCGCCGCGCGCCCCGCCGACCACGTCAGGCCACCACGAGCGACAGCGTGCGGGCGCCGCGCCGCGGGGGCGCGTCGAGCTCGACGGCGAGCAGCGCGTCGCCCACGAGCGCGCTCGCCACGTGCGCGAGCTCCTCGGCGTCGCGGGGTGCGCGTCCGCGACGCGTGACGAGGTGGCGCGTGAGGACGCCCCGCGTGTGCTTGGCGTGGTGCGACACGACGGACCGGCGCCCGTCGACCTCACGCAGCACGCGGACCGTGACCCAGTCGGCGTCGGCCGGCGGCGTCCACGCCGCGAGGTAGGCGGCCGACCGGCAGTCGACGACGAGCGTGCCGGCCGCCTCCGCGGCGAGCGCCTCGCCGAGCGCGCCGCGCCACGCCGGCGCGAGCGGGCCGATGCCCGGCAGGTCCGTGCCCATCGACAGCCGGTACGCCGGGATGCGGTCGTCGGGGGTGACGAGGCCCCATAGCCCGGACACGATGCGGACGTGCTGCGCGGCGCGGGCACGCGCGGCGGGCGTGAGCCGGTCGAGGCCCGCGGCGCCGTAGAGCACGCCGGTGTAGACGCGGGACGCCGCGGCCGCCGGCGCGTCGCGGAGGACGGTGTTCCGCGCGACCTCGTCGGCGAGCCCCGGGGAGACGCCGAGCACGCCGGTCGCGTCGGGACGTGCGCTGACGTCGGCGAGCGCGTCGACCACCTTCGCGCGCAGCGGCGTCAGGGCGTCGTGGGACAGGTCCGCGAGGTCGACCGGCGCGCCGGACCGCGCCGGCGTCTTGCCCTCGGAGGGCGGCAGCATCACGAGCACCCCGCGACTGTAAGGTGCCGCGACGCGGCGTCCGGGCCGCGCCGGGGGACGGGAGGCGTGCGATGGCTCACGTGAAGGCCTACGGGCGCCGCTCGGTGTGGGCGCCGCGCCGGCAGGAGGTCTCGGACGCGGTCCACGCGGCCGTCACGTCGGCGTGGGGCCTGCCGCAGGAGAAGCGGTTCCACCGGTTCCTGTGGCTCGACGACGACGACCTCGTCGCGCCGCGCGGCGACGCCTACCTCGTCGTGGAGGTCGTCTGCTTCACCGGTCGCAGCCCGGCCGCCGTGCGCGCGCTGATCGCCGCCTTCTACGACGACGTCGCCCCGGCGCTCGGCCTCGCTGCGGACGACCTCGAGGTGGTCGTCCTCGAGAGCCCGCCCACGCACTGGGGCATCCGCGGGCGCTCGGGCGACGAGCTGACGCTGGACTACCGCGTCGACGTGTGAGCGCCCCGAGGGGCGGATGAGTCAGCCGGTACGCCGGGTTCTGTCCCCGCGCGCGGTCACCCCCGCGCGGGTGGCGGCCATCCATCTACGACGTACGTTGCCGCACGCCTCCAGCGGCCTACCCGGGAGCTCGGGCGGGCAGCCCTCGGACGCTCCCTGTCTGGCCTTGCTCCGGGTGGGGTTTACCTAGCCGCACCGGTCGCCCGGCACGCTGGTGGTCTCTTGCACCACCGTTTCACCCTTACCCCGTGCGGCCGGCGGACCGGTCGCACGGGGCGGTCTGTTCTCTGTGGCACTGTCCCGCGGGTCACCCCGGGTGGGTGTTACCCACCACCCTGCCCTGCGGAGCCCGGACGTTCCTCGGCGGTCCCTCCGGGGAGGGGCCGACGCGGCCGCCTGGCTGACTCATCCGCACCGGACAGCCTACCGGCCGGCACGCCGCCCGCGGCACCGGCACCGGCACCGGCGTCCGGCGGCTGCGGCGGGTACACCCACGCGACGAGGACGACCGAGATCAGCATGAGCAGGAACCACGAGCCCAGCTTGCTCAGCGAGACCAGGTGCCACCCGTCGGCCTGGGACGGGTACAGCCACGCGTCGGCGTAGGTGGCGACGTTCTCCGCGACCCAGATCGCGGTGGCGACGAGCAGGAACGCGACGACGACCGGCATCCGCCACGTCCGCGCGTGCACGCGGTAGTGCATGACCGTTCGCCCGAAGACGACCAGCACGGCCGCGACGAGCACCCACCGGGCGTCCGGGAGCCAGTGGTGCGTGAAGAAGTTGGCGTACACGGCGGTGGCGAGCACGGCCGTCACCCACCGGCGCGGCCAGCGGTCGAAGCGCAGGTCGAAGATGCGGAAGGTCCGCACGAGGTACGAGCCGACGGCCGCGTACATGAAGCCCGAGTACAGCGGCACGTCACCGATGCGCAGCACCCCGTCGGCGGCGTACGCCCACGACCCGGCGGACGTCTTGAACAGCTCCATCACGGTGCCGACGACGTGGAACAGCCCGACGACGCGCATCTCGCGCGCGGTCTCGAGCCGGGTGGCCAGCATGAGGACCTGCAGCGCCACCGCCGCCAGCGTCAGCGCGTCGTCGCGCGCGAGCCCCGCACCGTCCGGGTACCAGAACCGCGCGGCCAGCAGCAGCGCGAGCATGAGGCCACCGAACAGGCACGCCCACGCCTGCTTGAGCACGAACACGACGAGCTCGAGCGCCCACGTGCGCCAGCCGCGGTCGCCGAGGGCGCGCAACCGTGCGTGCGCCCAGCGGTCGATGCGCTCCTCGACGCCCGTGAACCCGCGCTCCGCGGGTGTCGCGGAGAGGACGGGGGCGGGGCGTCGCAGCACGGTCCCACCTCAGCACCGGGACGGTCGACCGCGCTCGCGGTCGAGGCGCGGGCCCGGGGGAGGGTGCGTGGACGTCCTGTGGCGGCGCGCGTCAGAAGCTCGCGCCGGCGGGCGAGTCCGGCGCGTCGCCGGTGGTCCCGTCGGCCGCGGCCAGCTGCGACGGCGTGCTGCGCAGCAGGCAGAACTCGTTGCCCTCGGGGTCGGCGAGCACGTGCCAGGCGACGTCCCCCTGGCCGACGTCGACGCGCGTCGCGCCCAGCTCGAGCAGCCGAGCGAGCTCCGTCTCCTGGTCGGACCCGTCGGCGGGACGCACGTCCGGGTGCAGCCGGTTCTTCACCCGGCGCTCGTCGGGCACGCGCAGGAAGAGCCACTCGGTCGCCGAGCCGTCCGACGGCGCGATGGTGACCTCGTCGTCGTCCTCCTCGGTCACCGGCCAGCCGAGGACCTCGGACCACCAGCGCGCCAGCGCGGCGGGATCGGCGGCGTCGATGCAGAGCTGCGACACGACCACGGGCATGCAGCCCACGCTAGGGGAGCCGGCGCGCGTGCGCGCGACGTCGGGAGTCCCGAGCACGACCGGCCCGGCGTCCAGGTCCCACGGCGGCGCCGCGTCACCCTCGCGCACCACGTCGAGCCGCTGCCGCTCCTGCTCCTCGACGAGGTGCTTGTGCGCCGGCTGGAAGATCTCGACGAAGTCCGGGAGCAGCCCGCCGCCGCCCACCGCACCGGGGCCGGACCGGACGGACAGCCGGAACCGGTCGAACCAGCCCCGCGCCACCGCGCGGTCGACGAGCACGAGCACGAGCACGACGCCGGCGACGACCAGCACCCATCCCTCGCCCTTCACGACCCCTGGATACCAGGGGAGGCGGGTCAGCGGTACTGCGTGCGGACCGGGCAGTCGAAGGGGTCGCGCGCGGCCAGCCCGACGCGGTTGAGGTACTGCACGACGATCGCGTACGAGCGCACCAGCGACGTCTCCGTGTACGGCACGCCGTTGCGGGCGCAGTGCGCGCGGACGATCTCGCGGGCGCGCGCCAGGTGCGGGCGCGGCATGCTCGGGAAGAGGTGGTGCTCGACCTGCGCGTCGAGGCCACCCATGAGCGCCGTGACGAACCGGCCGCCGTTGATGTTGCGCGACGTCAGCACCTGCTTGCTGAGGAAGTCGAGGCGGCTGTTCGCCGGCACGATCGCCATGCCCTTGTGGTTCGGCGCGAACGACGCGCCCATGTACACGCCGAAGACCGCGAGCTGCACGCCGAGGAACGCGGCGGCCATGCCGAACGGCAGCGCCCAGACGACCACCGCGACGTACAGCGACAGCCGCAGCGCGATCGTGACGAGCTCCGTCGTGCGCGCGCGCGAACCGGGCAGCGCCAGCAGGCTCCTGATCGACACGAGGTGGAGGTTGAGGCCCTCGAGCGTCAGCAGCGGGAAGAACAGCCAGCCCTGGTGGCGGACGATCCGGCGCACGAACCCGCGGGTCTCGCGCGCGTCCTCCTCGAGGAAGACGATCGTGTCCGGCGCGATGTCCGGGTCCTTGCCGACCCGGTTCGGGTTCGCGTGGTGACGCGTGTGCTTGGTCATCCACCACTGGTGGCTGATGCCGACGACGCCGTTGGCGAGCACCCGGCCGAGCCGGTCGTTCGCGGGTCCCGTCAGGAGCACCTGGCGGTGCGACGCCTCGTGCGAGACGAACGCGAACTGGGTGAGCACCACGCCGAGCAGGCCGGCGACCAGCAGCTGCCACCACGAGTGGCCGAGCAGGACGAACGCCGTGACGAGCCCGGCCAGTGCCGTGGTGAGCCCCGCGAGGAGCGAGATGTAGAACCCGGGCGTGCGGTCGAGCAGGCCCGCCGCCTTCACCTCCGCCGAGAGCTCGTGGTACGTGCCGGCCGCCGCCACGCGGGGCGACGTCGGACGGACGGGCGGGGTGACGACGGGTGCTGCAGCCACATGGCCTCCAGGCTCGGTTCGACTTCCCAGCCGTGGGGGTGAGCGGGTGCTCGACTCGCGGATGCCTCGACGGTACGGGGCGTTCCTGGGAGAAGCCTGGTACCGGCCGTCAGTGCGCGCCCTGCGCCGCCAGCCGTGCCGCGCCGACGATGCCCGCGGCGTTGCGCAGCCCCGCCGGGACGATGGGCGTCCGCAGGTCGAGCAGCGGCAGGAACTCCCGGTGCTTCTTGCTGACGCCGCCGCCGACCACGATGAGGTCCGGCCAGAACAGGTTCTCGACGACCGAGAAGTAGCGCTGCAGACGCTCCGCCCACTGCGGGAAGGTCAGCCCCTCGCGGTCACGGGCCGCGTCGGACGCGCGCGTCTCGGCGTCGAACCCGTCGATCTCCAGGTGCCCCAGCTCGGTGTTCGGCACGAGCACGCCGTCCACGACGAGGCACGAGCCGATGCCGGTGCCCAGGGTGACGACGAGGACGACCCCCGGCACGCCCTTGGCGGCGCCGTACTGCACCTCCGCGAACCCGGCGGCGTCGGCGTCGTTGACCGCGAGCACGCGGCGGCCCGACGCGGCGGCGACCGCCTTCTCGACGTCCGTGCCGATCCAGGACTTGTCGACGTTCGCCGCGGACTGCGCGACGCCGTGCAGGATCACGGCCGGGAACGTCACGCCGATGGGCACGTCCTTGTCGAGGTCGAACGAGTCGACGACCTCCGCGACCGTCGCGGCGACCGCGGCAGGCGTCGACGGCTGCGGCGTCGGGATGCGCAGGCGTTCGCCCGCGAACTCGCCGGTCCTCAGGTCGACGGGCGCGCCCTTGATGCCGGAGCCGCCGATGTCGACGCCGAACGCCGTGGCGACCTTGTGCTTCTTGTGCTTCGCGTCGTGGCTCATGGCAGCGTCAGGACCTCCGCGCCGTCGTCGGTGACCAGCAGGGTGTGCTCGAACTGCGCGGAGCGACGGCGGTCGGCCGTCACGACCGTCCAGCCGTCGTCCCACATCTCCCAGTCGGCGGTGCCCAGGTCGAGCATCGGCTCGATCGTGAACACCATGCCGGGCTGGATGACCGTGTCGTACGCGGGCGCGGCGTCGTAGTGCGGCACGACGAGGCCCGTGTGGAACGCGGGGCCGACGCCGTGCCCGGTGAAGTCGCGCACGACCCCGTACCCGAACCGTCCGGCGTACTTCTCGATGACGCGGCCGATGACGTTGATCTCGCGCCCCGGCTTCACGGCCCTGATGCCCCGCTCGAGCGCCTCCCGGGTGCGCTCGACGAGCAGGCGGGACTCCTCGTCGACGTCCCCGGCGAGGAAGGTGGCGTTCGTGTCGCCGTGCACGCCGTCGACGTAGGCCGTGATGTCGACGTTCACGATGTCGCCGTCCTGCACGACCGTCGAGTCGGGGATGCCGTGGCAGACGACCTCGTTGAGGGACGTGCAGATCGACTTCGGGAAGCCGCGGTAGCCGAGCGTCGACGGGTACGCGCCGCGCTCGACGAGGAACTGGTGGCCGACGGCGTCGAGCTCGTCGGTCGTCACGCCCGGCCGCACGTGGCGGCCGACCTCCTCGAGGGCCTGCGCCGCGAGGCGGGCGGCGACGCGGATGCGGGCGACCGTGCCGGCGTCGAACACGTCCGGGCCGCGCCACGGCGCCGGTGCCGGGCGGTCGACGTACTCGGGGCGGGGGATGCTCGCGGGCACGGGACGGCGCGGGCCGACCCGCCCCGGGACGAGGGCGGCGCGCGACGCGTGGACCGGCGGCATGCCTGGCAGTCTACGGATGGAACGGCCCGCCACCCGTCGAGGGGTGCGGGCGTGCGCAGGACGGAGGACCGCCGTGGCCGAGTACTGGTACAACACCCGCACCCACCAGGTCGAGGAGGGCAAGCGCAGCCAGTGGGCGGACCTCATGGGCCCGTACGCGACGCGCGAGGAGGCGGAGCACGCGCTCGACCGCGCCCGGCGGCGCACGGAGGCGTGGGACGCCGAGGAGGCGCAGGACCGCTGACGGCCGGCGCGCGACCCCTGGCCGGACTCAGCGTCGCGCGAGCACCGCGACGAGCGGCCGGTGGTCGCTCGCGCCGGTGGCCGGCAGCACCCGGGCGTCGACGACGCGCCACGTGCGGGCGTCGACGAGGACGTGGTCGATCGGCGCCGCGAGGAGCGTCGGCACGTCCGCCGGCCACGTGCCGTGCGCCGCGGAACCCGCCGCGCGCGCGGCGTCGACGCAGGGGCCGGTGTCGCGCAGCGCGGGGTGGTCGAGGGTCGCGTTGAGGTCGCCGGCGACGACCACGTCGCGCACGGTGCGGCAGACCTCCGCGACGGCGGCGGTCTCGGTGCGCCACGCGGCCATCGCGCCGCGGGACGTCGGGGCGAGGGGATGGGCCGCGACGAGCACCGGGCCGGGGCCCTCCGGGACGGCGACGAGGGAGCCGAGCCGGTCGCCGAGGCGCTGCGCGCGCGGGTAGGTCCCGACGCGCTCGTCCACGACCAGCGAGGTCCCCGCGACGTGCGGCACGTCGCTGGACCCGTGCAGCGCCTGCCAGCCGCCGGGCAGCAGGGCCGCGAGCGTCTCGGCCGTGGACCTCGACGTCTCCGGCAGCGCGACGACGTCCGCGTCGACCTCGCGCACCAGGTCCGCGAGCGTCGCGGCCGGCACGGCGTCGAGCGTGTTGAAGGTCAGGACGACGAGGTCGCGGCCCGGCGTCTCGGCACGCCCGCGGTCGCCGGCGGCCGCGGTGCTCGGACCCGGCGTGGGCACGGACCGCGCGACGAGCACGCCGGCGTGCGCGACCGCGACGAGCGCGCACGCCACGGCAAGGGGGAGCAGCGCCCGCCGGACCCGCGGGACGACGAGCAGCAGCACGGCTGCCACGGCGGCGACCACCGCCAGGACGCCGCGCAGCGCGACCGCCTGGGCGACGGGCCACGACCCCGCGGCGAGCGGCACGACGGTGACCACCCCGGCGGCGAGCACGGCCGCCGCCACGACGGCGACCGTGACCCGGCGCCCGCTCAGGCGCGCCACCCGCTCGCGCGCCGGACCTCGTCCCGCCGCCGTGCCCGTCACGCGTCGAACGAGTGCGCGTCCTGCGGGAAGCTGCCCGAGCGGACCTCGTCGGCGTAGCCGCGCGCCGCGGCCGCCAGGGCCGCACCCACCTCGCCGAACCGCTTGGCGAAGCGCGGCGACCAGTCGCCCATGCCGGCCATGTCGACCCACACGAGCACCTGCCCGTCGCACGCCGGGCCGGCGCCGATGCCGATCGTCGGGACGGGGACGACCTCGGTGATGCGGGCGGCGACCTCGGCGGGGATCATCTCGAGGACGACCGCGACGGCGCCTGCGTCGACCACCGCGACCGCGTCGTCGCTGAGCCGCTGCGCGGCGTCGCCGCGCCCCTGCACGCGCGGGCCGCCCAGCAGGTTCTCCGACTGCGGCGTGTAGCCCAGGTGCGCGACGACGGGGATGCCCGCAGCGGTGAGCGCCCGGATCTGCGGGACGACGCGCTGCCCGCCCTCGATCTTGACCGCGGCGACGCCCGTCTCCTTCATCATCCGGACACCGCTCGCGAGGGCCTGCTCGGGCCCGGCCTCGTACGAGCCGAACGGCAGGTCCGCGACGACGAACGCGCGCCGCGCCGCGCCCGCGACCGCGCGCGCGGCCACGACGAGCTCGTCGAGCGTCACGGGCAGCGTCGTCGCGTGCCCGTGCATCGTGTTCCCGATGGAGTCGCCGACGAGGAGCATGTCGATGCCGGCGTCGTCGAAGATCCGGGCCGTCACGGCGTCGTACGCCGTCAGCATCGTGAGCCGCTCCCCGCGCTGCTTGGCCGCCTGCAGGTGGTGGACGCGGACACGTGCGGGAGGGGCGGACGGCGCGCCACCCGGGGGCGTCGGGGCGCCGGTCGTGCCGGCGGCGGAGGGGTCGCTCGTGGGCATGCGTCGAGCGTAGACCGGGGCGCGTGGCCCGCACCGGCGGCGTGCGCCTCGCCACACCCGGACGCTGCGCCCGCCGACACCCCGTCATCAGGCAAGATGTGCGCCATGGACAGGCAGCAGGAGTTCGTGCTCCGGACCGTCGAGGAGCGGGACATCCGCTTCATCCGTCTGTGGTTCACCGACGTGCTCGGGATCCTCAAGTCGGTGGCGGTCGCACCCGCCGAGCTCGAGTCCGCCTTCGCCGAGGGGATCGGCTTCGACGGCAGCTCGATCGAGGGCCTCACGCGCGTGTACGAGGCCGACATGATCGCCAAGCCGGACCCGTCGACGTTCCAGATCCTGCCCTGGCGCGGGGAGCGGCACGGCACCGCCCGCATGTTCTGCGACCTGCTGACGCCCGACGGCCAGCCGTCGCTCGCGGACTCGCGCAACGTGCTCAAGCGGGCGCTGAACCGCGCGAGCGACCGCGGCTTCACGTTCTACACGCACCCCGAGGTCGAGTTCTACCTGTTCGACGCGCCCGCGGACCCGTCCCAGCCGCTGGTCCCCGTCGACCAGGGCGGGTACTTCGACCACGTCCCGCGCGGCACCGCGCACGACTTCCGCCGCGCCGCGATCACGATGCTCGAGTCCATGGGCATCTCGGTCGAGTTCTCCCACCACGAGGCGGGGCCGGGGCAGAACGAGATCGACCTGCGGTACGCCGACGCGCTGACGACGGCCGACAACATCATGACGTTCCGCACGGTCGTGAAGGAGGTCGCGCTCGAGCAGGGCGTGTTCGCGTCCTTCATGCCGAAGCCGCTGGCGGACCAGCCGGGCTCGGGCATGCACACGCACGTCTCGCTGTTCGAGGACGACCGCAACGCGTTCCACGAGCCGGGTGCCGACTACGAGCTGTCGAAGGTCGCGCGCCAGTTCATCGCCGGCCTGCTCACGCACGCCGCCGAGATCACCGCGGTGACGAACCAGTTCGTCAACTCCTACAAGCGGCTCTGGGGCGGTGCCGAGGCGCCGAGCTTCGTCTGCTGGGGTCACAACAACCGCTCGGCGCTCGTGCGCGTCCCGATGTACAAGCCGGGCAAGGGCAACTCGAGCCGGGTCGAGTACCGCGCGATCGACTCCGCCGTGAACCCGTACCTGGCGTTCGCGGTCATGCTCGCCGCCGGGCTCAAGGGCATCGAGGAGGGCTACGAGATGCCCGAGGGTGCCGACGACGACGTGTGGGAGCTCACCGACGCGGAGCGCCGGGCGCTCGGCATCGAGCCGCTGCCGACGTCGCTCGAGGCCGCGATCCAGGTGATGGAGCGCTCCGAGCTGGTCGCCGAGACGCTCGGCGAGCACGTCTTCGACTACTTCCTGCGCAACAAGCGCCAGGAGTGGGCCGAGTACCGCGCGCAGGTGACGCCGTACGAGCTGCAGCGGTTCCTGCCGCTGATCTGACGTCGCGGCGATGACGAGCAGCGCGTCGACGGGCCGCGGCGCCTCGCTGGCCGGCCGGCTCACCCGCGCCGGCGTGGCCGACGCCCCGCGGGCGCAGCGCCTGCTCGCCGACGCCGCGCTCCTCGACGTCGCGCCGGACGCCGCGGAGACGCTCGTGCCCGCGCTGCGCGACGTCGGCGACCCGGACGAGACGCTCCTCGCGCTCGCGAAGGTCGCCGGCGCCGTGCAGCGGGACCCCGCGCTGCGGGCCCTGCTGCGGGACGTGCTGGCCGAGGACGGCCCCGCCCGCGCGCGGCTGCTCGCGGTGACGGGTGCGTCCTCCGCGCTGGCCAACACGCTCGCCGCGCACCCCGCGAACCTGCGGGTCGTGGCGGACCCCGCGCCGGGCACGGCCGTGCCGGTCGCGGACGTGCGCGCCGAGCTGCTGGCGGCCGTCGGCGCGGACCCCGAGGTCGACGTGCCGGTCGCCGCGCTCGCCGGCGGCGACGGGACCGACGCGCTGCGTCGCGCGTACCGCACCCGCCTGCTGCGGATCGCCGCGACGGACCTCACCGCCGAGGACCCGCTGAGCCGGCTCCCGGGGGTCGCCGCGGCGCTCGCGGACCTCGCCGGTGCGGTGCTCGAGGCCGCCCTCGCGGTCGCGCGCGCGGAGCTCGAGGACCACGGGCGCGACGTGCGGCTCGCCGTGATCGGCATGGGCAAGGCCGGCGGCCGCGAGCTGAACTACGTGTCGGACGTGGACGTCGTGTACGTGGCCGAGCCGGTCGACGGGGCCGACGAGGACGCCGCGCTCGTCGCGGGCGCCCGCCTCGCCGCCGGCCTCGCCCGCGCGTGCGCGAGCCCGTCCGGCACCGAGCCCGCGCTGTGGCCCGTCGACGCGGCGCTGCGCCCCGAGGGCAAGGACGGGCCGCTCGTCCGCACGCTCGCCAGCCACCGCGCCTACTACGAGCGCTGGGCGAAGACGTGGGAGTTCCAGGCGCTCCTCAAGGCGCGCCCGCTCGCGGGGGACCGTGCGCTCGGGCAGGCGTACGTCGACGCGACGAACCCGCTCGTGTGGCAGGCGGTGGCGCGCGAGAACTTCGTCGAGGACTCGCAGGCCATGCGCCGGCGCGTCGAGCAGCACGTGCCGCGGGCCGAGGCCGACCGCCAGCTCAAGCTGGGCGTCGGCGGGCTGCGCGACGTGGAGTTCACCGTGCAGCTCCTGCAGCTGGTCCACGGCCGGGCGGACGCCGACATCCGCAGCGGCAACACGCTGACCGCGCTGGCCGCACTGGCCGCGGGCGGGTACGTGGGGCGTGACCACGCCGCGCAGCTCGCCGTCTGCTACCGGTGGATGCGGATGATGGAGCACCGCATCCAGCTGCACCGGCTGCAGCGCACGCACCTCGTGCCGACCGCCGACGCGGACCTGCGCCGGCTCGCCCGGACGATGGGCATGCGTGCGGACGGGCCGGAGGGCCTCCTCGAGCGGTGGCGCCAGACGCGCCGCGAGGTCCGCCGCCTGCACGAGGAGCTGTTCTACCGGCCGCTGCTACCGGCCACCGCGCGGCTGTCGACCGAGGAGGCGTCGCTCGCGCCCGAGGCCGCGCGGGCGCGGCTGGCGGCGATCGGCTACCGCGACCCGGCGGGAGCCGTGCGGCACATCGCCGCGCTCTCGGACGGGGTGTCGCGGCGCGCGTCGATCCAGCGGCAGCTGCTGCCGGTGATGCTGGGGTGGTTCGCCGACGGCGCGGACCCCGACGGCGGGCTGCTCGCGTTCCGGCGCCTGTCCGACCAGCTCGGCACGACGCACTGGTACCTCAAGCTCCTGCGGGACTCCGGCACGGCCGCGCAGCGCCTCGCGCGCGTGCTCTCGACGTCGCGGTACGTCGCCGACGCGCTGCGCCGCTCACCCGGCTCCGTGACGTGGCTGGCCGACGACGCCGAGCTGGAGCCCCGGACGGTCGAGCGGCTCGAGGCCGAGGCGGACGCGGTGCTGCGCCGAGCCGACGAGCCCGTGCCCGCCGTCACCGCGCTGCGCGCGCTGCGCCGCCGCGAGCTGGCCCGCACCGCCGCGGCCGACGTCCTCGGCGTCGTGACGAGCACCCGCGCGTCGCAGAGCCTGACGACCGCGGCCGACACGGTCCTCGCCGGGACGCTGCGCGTCGCGGAGGCGGAGGCGCGCGCCGAGCGGGGTCTCGACGCGTCGCCGACGCGGCTCCTCGTCGTCGCGATGGGACGGTTCGGCGGGCGGGAGATGGGCTACTCGTCCGACGCCGACGTGCTCTTCGTGCACGACCCGCTGCCGGGTGCGGAGCCGCGCCTCGCCCAGGAGTTCGCCGTGTCGGCGGCGACGCGCGTACGCCAGCTGCTCGGCGCCGTCGGCCCGGAGCCGACCCTCGCGGTGGACGCGGACCTGCGACCGGAGGGGCGCAACGGGCCCCTGACGCGGTCGTTCGACGCGCACGTGGAGTACTACGGCCGCTGGTCGTCGCCGTGGGAGAGCCAGGCGCTGCTGCGGGCACGGCCCGTCGCGGGCGACGTCGAGCTGGGGGAGCGCTTCGTCGCGCTGGTCGACCCGCTGCGCTATCCCGAGGGCGGGCTCGACCCGTCGGTGGTCCGCGAGGTGCGGCGCATCAAGGCGCGCGTCGAGGCCGAGCGGCTGCCGCGCGGTGTCGACCCGACGCGGCACCTCAAGCTCGGGCGCGGCGGGATCGCCGACGTCGAGTGGACGGCCCAGCTCCTGCAGCTGCAGCACGCGCACGCCGTGCCCGACCTGCGGACCACCTCGACGCTCGACGCGCTCGCGGCCGCGGCCGCCGCCGGGCTGCTCGACGACGACGACGCGCGCGAGCTCCGCGAGGCGTGGGAGCTGGCGTCCCGGCTGCGCGACGCGAACGTGCTGTGGACCGGACGGGCGGAGGGCGCGCACGCCGACGTGCTGCCGCACGACCGGCAGGCGCTCGGCGGCGTCGCCCGCGTCGTCGGGTACCCCGCGGGGTCCGGGAGCCTGCTCGAGGAGCACTACCTGCGCACGGCCCGCCGCGCCCGCACGGTCGTCGAGCGCGTCTTCTACGGCTGAGCGGCGGCGTCGCCGCGGGCCCGCCGCGACGGCGGTGCGGAGCGGGCGCCGTCACCCGGATGGCCGACGTCGGCGCCGGGACCTACGCTCGACCGGGTGACGGCCACCGCGGACGGGCAGACCCGCACGGGCACGGGCGGCTGCCCCGTGCGGAAGCTGACGCAGCCCGACGACGCGCTCGCGCCCGACGTCGAGCCGCTCGCCGGGCCCGCGCCACGGCTGCGCGTCCGGTCGTTCGAGCTCGCGCGCGCGGTGCTGCGCCACCCGGAGGCGACGCGCCAGGCCGGCTTCGGCGCGGACGGGTTCCACGGCGGCACCGCCGGCGCCTCGATCCGTCCGCCCGTCCTGTACCTCGAGGGCGACGCGCACCACGCGCAGCGCCGCGCGGCGGCACGCTTCTTCGCACCGCGGACCGTGGAGGGCTACCGGGACTGGATGCAGGAGACCGCCGACCGGCTGGTGGCACAGGTCCGCACCGACGGGTGGACGGACCTGTCGCGCCTGTCGATGCAGATGGCGGTGCAGGTCGCCTCCCGCGTCATCGGCCTCGACCGCGCGGCCGCGCCGGGGATGCACCACCGGCTGGACGCGTTCTTCGAGCCCCCGCACCCTGACGCACGCTCGCCGCTCGGGCGGTGGCGTGAGGCGCGACGCAGCACCGCGATGCTCCGCTTCTACCTGCTCGACGTGAAGCCGGCGATCCGCGCGCGGCGCCGCGCGCGGCGCGACGACCTCATCAGCCGCCTGCTCGACGACGGCTTCAGCGACGTCGACATCCTCACCGAGTGCGTGACGTACGCGGCCGCCGGCATGGTGACGACGCGCGAGCTCATCACCGTCGCGACGTGGCACCTGCTCGACGACGACGCCCTGCTCGCGCGCTACCGCGCGGGTGACCGGGCGGAGCGGCTCGCGCTCGTGGAGGAGGTGCTGCGGGTCGAGCCGGTCGTGGGCCACCTCCTGCGACGGACGGTCGAGCCGCTCACGCTGGACGGGCCGGGCGGTCCGGTGGACGTGCCGGCGGGGACGGTCGTCGACATCGACGTCCGCGCCGCCAACGCCGACGCCCGCACCGTGGGGGAGGCGCCGCTGGGGCTGTGCCCGGGCCGCTCCCTGCCGCGCTCGGTGCCGCCCGCTCTGCTCGCCTTCGGCGACGGGCACCACAAGTGCCCGGGCGCGCCGATGGCGGTCATGGAGGCCGAGATCTTCCTGTCGACGCTGCTGCGCGACGACCTCGCGGCGGCCGGCCCGCCGCGGGTGCGCTGGAGCGAGGTCACGCAGGGCTACGACCTGTCGGCGCTGCGGGTGCGGCGCCTGCCGCGCCACGACGGCTGAAAGGCAGCCGACCGCGCGGGCTCAGGCGCGCGGGTGCGCGGCGGCGCGGAACGCGTCCCACCGCACCGGGTCCGCGGCCTCCGCGTCGATCCGGTCGACGTGCTCGGCGAACGCGGCCATGATCCCCTCGCGGTTCCACGTCTCGCCCCAGTCGGCGCCCAGGTGGCGCAGCGTCCAGCGCAGGTCGAGCGGCTCGGCGTCGGGCCACGCCGGGCGAAGGGTCCCGTCGAGCTCGCCGTGGTAGATCCACGTCAGCAGGCGGAACCGGTCGGTGGCCACGGTGCACTGCGGGATGCCGTGGTCCCCGGTGCGCGCGTCGACGACGCGCAGACGACCGCCCGCGAGGAGGTCGGCGCACTGCTCCCGCACGATCGCCTCGACCTGCTCCATGCCGCTCCTTCCGTCGGGTCGGCCGCCGGAGGCCGGCCGCGGCGAGCGTACCCGCGCGTCGCCACCGGCGGCGGGACGGGCGGGGTGCGGGGCGGCCGAGCCGACGGTCGCCGCCGCGCGCGACGGCACCCCCGCCGCCACGAGGGCGACGGGGGTGCCGGTTCCTGCCGAGCCCGCGGCCCCTGGGAGCAGCCAGGGACCGCGGACGATCACACGTCGAAGTAGAGCTCGAACTCGTGCGGGTGCGGCCGCAGACGGATCGGGTCCACCTCGGCGGAGCGCTTGTAGTCGATCCACGTCTGGATGAGGTCGGGCGTGAAGACGTTGCCCGCCGTGAGCCAGTCGTGGTCGGCCTCGAGGTTGTCGAGGACCTCGGCGAGGGTGCCGGGGACCTGCTGGATGAGGGCGTGCTCCTCGGGGGGCAGCTCGTAGAGGTCCTTGTCGACCGGCTCCGGCGGCTCGATGCGGTTCTGGATGCCGTCGAGGCCGGCCATGAGCATCGCCGCGAACGCGAGGTACGGGTTCGACGACGGGTCCGGCACGCGGAACTCGACGCGCTTGGCCTTCGGGTTCGAGCCGGTCACCGGGATGCGGATGCACGCGGAGCGGTTGCGGGCCGAGTACACGAGGTTGACCGGCGCCTCGAAGCCGGGGACCAGGCGGTGGTAGGAGTTCACCGTCGGGTTCGTGAACGCGAGCAGCGACGGCGCGTGCTTGAGCAGGCCGCCGATGTACCAGCGGGCGATGTCCGACAGGCCGCCGTAGCCCTTCTCGTCGAAGAACAGCGGCTCGCCGTCCTTCCACAGGGACTGGTGCACGTGCATGCCCGAGCCGTTGTCGCCGAAGAGCGGCTTCGGCATGAAGGTCGCCGTGCGGCCGTTCTCGTGCGCGACGTTCTTCACGACGTACTTGAACAGCTGCACCTTGTCGGCCGACTTGGCGAGCGTGTCGAAGCGGTAGTTGATCTCCGCCTGGCCGGCGGTGCCGACCTCGTGGTGCGCGCGCTCGACCTGGAGGCCGAGGGCGTCGAGCTGCAGCGAGATCTGGTCGCGCAGGTCGGCGAAGTGGTCGACCGGCGGGACGGGGAAGTAGCCACCCTTGTAGGGCGTCTTGTGGCCGAGGTTGCCGCCCTCCTCGACGCGGCCCGTGTTCCAGGCGGCCTCGATGGAGTCGATGTAGTAGTACGACGCGTTCTGCTTCGTCTCGAAGCGGACGTCGTCGAAGATGTAGAACTCGGCCTCGGGCGCGAAGAACGCGGTGTCCGCGATGCCCGTCGACTTGAGGTACGCCTCCGCCTTGGCGGCGACCTGGCGCGGGTCGCGGCTGTAGGGCTCGTCGGTGTACGGGTCGACGATGTGGAAGTTGATGTTGAGCGTCTTCTCCGTGCGGAACGGGTCGACGTAGGCCGTCGTCACGTCCGGCATGAGCTTCATGTCGGACTCGTGGATGGCCTGGAAGCCGCGGATCGACGAACCGTCGAACATCTGGCCGTCGGTGAAGAAGTCGGCGTCGAGCGAGGCGGCCGGCACGTTGAAGTGCTGCATGACGCCGGGCAGGTCGCAGAACCGCACGTCGACGAACTTGACGTCCTCGTTCTTGATGAACGCCAGGACTTCCTCCGGCTTGGTGAACATCCGCTGCTCCTCGGGTGGGGGGTGCCCGGCTGCCCCGGGCGTCCCCGAGGCTAGGCACCCGGGGTTTCCCGCCCGTGCCGCGGTTGTTTCGGCGAGGTTACGGAGGGCCTGCCCGTGTAACGATCGCTCGAGCTCCTGGTCGAGCGTCCGAGGCGTGGACCGACCGTAGGCTGGACGGCATGGCGACGCGTGACTCCATGGGCTCCTGGCTCGAGGGCGGGCCCGGCGGGGGCGGCGACCGCGAGGGGAGCCCGCTCGGCCTCCCGGCCGAGGGCAGCGGGTCGCTCGCACGGCTGCCGCGCCGGCTCGCGGCCCTGGCCGTCGACTGGCTCGCGTGCCTCGCCGTGTCGGCGGTGCTGTTCCCCGTGACCGCCGACGGGCTGTTCCTCGTGCGCGGCCACGAGCTCGCGACGCTGGGCGTGTTCGCGGTGGAGAACGCCGTCCTGGTGGGCACGCTCGGGCACACGCTCGGGCACCGGCTGCTCGGGATGCGCGTGACGCCGGTGGCCGGCACCGCGCACGGCGGCGGCGCGGTCGCGGCGGGCGTGCCGGGCCTGCTGCGCGGCCTCGTCCGGGCGGTGCTGCTGTGCCTCGTCATCCCCGCGGTCGTGTGGGACGCCGACGGCCGCGGTCTGCACGACCGTGCGGCGGGTACGGTCCTCGTCCGCCGCTGACGCGTCCGCGGCGACGTCCGCCCGCGACGAGGCCCGGGAACGAAGCCCGGGGACGAGGCCCGGACGCGCCGCGACGGGGTCGGGCGGGCCGTCAGCGGCCGCGCATGCCCTTGCGGTCCGGGCGTGCACGCGTCGGGTCGATGCCCTTCGGCACCGGCAGGCGCACGGCGCCGAGCGCGGTGAGCCGGCGCAGGACCTCCGCCACCTCCTGCTTGGTGAGCTGCGGCTTGAGCTTCGTCACCGTGCGCGGGAGCTTGCGCAGCGGCACCTGGCCCTCGCCGTTGCCGCACTGGATCACGTGCACCGGGGCGCCGGAGACGACGCGCGCGGTGCGCTTGCGCTCGGACTCGAGCAGCTTGCCGATGCGGTGCGCGGGGCCCTCGCCGACGAGGACGACGCCCGGGCGGCCGACGCCGCGGAACACCATGTCCTGCGTGCGGGGGTCGACGGCGACCGGCTCGTCGCCGAACGTCCAGCCGCGGCGCAGCGTGCCGAGCGCGGCGAGCGAGGCACCGGGGCGGCCCTCGATCTGCGTGTAGGCGGCGGTCTCGGCGCGGCGGGCGAGCACGAACATCGCACCGAGGACCGCGAACGGGATGCTCAGCAGGAGCACGTAGACGACGCTGCTCGTGAGCAGGCCGATGACCAGCCCGAGGGCGATGATGCCGACGAACACGGCCAGCAGGATCCAGGTCACCGCCGGGTCCTGCCGGCGGGTCATCTGGTACGCCTGCCACACCTGGTGGTACCAGCGGGTCTTCTTGACCTTGCCCGTCCCCGCGCCGGCGGAGGAGCCCTGCGGGGTCGTGGAGCGCTCGCGTGCCATGGGTCGGCAGTCTACCGGCGGACGGGTCGGGCACCGACCGCGCGAGGGCGCGGTCGGTGCCCGGCGGTCAGCGCGCGGTGGGCGTGCGTGCCAGCAGCGCCGAGGCCTCCTGGCGCGAGGTCGTCGGCTCGCCGAGGTGCGCGAGCGCGTCCGGGATGGGCAGCCCGCGCCGACGCATGGCCTGGCCCCACAGGCGCCCGGCCCGGTAGGACGACCGCACCAGCGGCCCGGACATGACGCCGAGGAAGCCGAGGCGCTCCGCCTCCTGCGACAGCTCGACGAACTCCTCGGGCCGCACCCAGCGGTCGACCGGGTGGTGGCGCACCGACGGGCGCAGGTACTGCGTGATGGTGACGAGGTCGCAGCCGGCCTCGTGCAGGTCGCGCAGCGCGTCGGCCGCCTCCTGCGTCGTCTCGCCCATGCCGAGGATGAGGTTCGACTTGGTGACGAGGCCCGCGGAGCGTGCCCGCGTCAGCACCGACAGCGAGCGCTCGTAGCGGAAGCCGGGGCGGATCTGCTTGAAGATCCGCGGGACGGTCTCGAGGTTGTGCGCGAGCACCTCGGGCCGGGACTCGTTCACGACGTCCAGCAGCTCGGGGATCGCGTTGAAGTCGGGGATGAGCAGCTCGACACCCGTGCCGGGGTTGAGCGCGTGGATCTGGCGGACGGTCTCCGCGTAGAGCCAGGCGCCGCCGTCGGCCAGGTCGTCGCGGGCGACGCCCGTCACGGTGGAGTACTTCAGGCCCATCGCGCGCACCGACTCGGCCACGCGGCGGGGCTCGTCGGCGTCGAAGTCCGCCGGCTTGCCGGTGTCGATCTGGCAGAAGTCGCACCGGCGCGTGCACTGGTCGCCGCCGATGAGGAACGTCGCCTCGCGGTCCTCCCAGCACTCGAAGATGTTGGGGCAGCCCGCCTCCTCGCAGACCGTGTGCAGACCCTCCTTGCGCACGAGCCCCTTGAGCTCGCTGTACTCGGGGCCCGTCGTCGCGCGCGTGCGGATCCACTCGGGCTTCTTCTCGATCGGGGTGGCGGCGTTGCGTGCCTCCACCCGGAGCATCCGGCGTCCCTCGGGGGCGATCGTCACGTGGTCAGACTAACCCGCGCCCGGCCGTCCACCGCCGGTGCGCGGTGTGACGGGGGCCTCGCCGCTCGGGCCGCCGCGGGCGTCCGACGGGGACCTCGGTCCCGGGTCGAGGTGCGGTGGGCGGCGGACCCTGGAGGGGAGCCGGTCCGGGCGCGACGGGGCGCCCGTGCCGGTGGGTCCAGGGGAGGTGACGGACGTGCGGGTGCTGGTGAGCGTGGCGTCGCGGCACGGTGCGACGCGGGAGATGGGGGCCGTCGTGGCGCAGGAGCTGCGCGACGCGGGCCACGAGGTGGTGGAGGTCGAGCCGGAGGACGTCGAGCGCGTCGACGGGTACGACGCGGTGGTGCTCGGGTCGGCCGTGTACGTCGGCCGTCTCGCGCTCGGCCTGCGCGCGCTGGTCGACCGGCAGGGCGGGCAGCTGCGCGCGCGGCCGGTCTGGCTGTTCTGGTCCGGGCCGCTGGGGGACCCGCCGGTGCCGGCGACCACCCCCGACGACGTCACGGAGGTGGCGCGGGCGGTGGGCGCCCGCGGTGTCGCCGTCTTCCCGGGGCGGCTCGAGCGGCGCGGGCTGGACCTGTCCGAGCGGGCGCTCGTCGCGCTGACGCGTGCCGAGCCGGGGGACTACCGCGACATGGACGCCGTGCGGGCGTGGGCGCGGGACGTCGGCGCCAGGCTGCGCGGCGGGCGCGCGGTCGGCGTGCGCTAGGCGCCGGCGCGCGCGGCGGTCACCTC
>NZ_JBFTEP010000012.1:0-46156 GCF_047229365.1 Cellulomonas pasadenensis
GGTGGCGGTCGCGGCGGCGGTGGCGGCGGCTACGGCGGTCGTCCCGGCGGTGCGCCCGGTGGCGGCGGCGGCTTCGCCGGCCGTCCCGGTGGCGGCGGTCGTCCCGGCGGCGCCGGTCGCGGCAGCACGCAGGGTGCGTTCGGTCGCGCCGGCGGTCGTCCGGTCCGCGGGCGGAAGTCGAAGCGGGCGAAGCGCCAGGAGTTCGAGGCCATGCAGGCCCCGTCGCTCGGAGGCGTCAGCGTCCCGCGCGGCAACGGCTCCACGGTCATCCGGCTGCGGCACGGCTCGTCGCTGAACGACTTCGCCGACAAGATCGACGCCAACCCGGCGGCGCTCGTCACGGTGCTGTTCCACCTCGGTGAGATGGCCACGGCGACGCAGTCGCTCGACGAGGACACCTTCGGCACGCTCGCCACCGAGCTCGGCTACGTCATCGAGATGGTGTCGGCCGAGGAGGAGGACCGCGAGCTGCTCGGGTCCTTCGACATCGACCTCGACGCCGAGCTCGAGGCCGAGGGCGACGAGGACCTGGCGGCGCGCCCGCCGGTCGTCACCGTCATGGGTCACGTCGACCACGGCAAGACGAAGCTCCTCGACGCCATCCGGTCCACGGACGTCGTCGCGGGCGAGGCCGGCGGCATCACGCAGCACATCGGTGCGTACCAGGTGCGCACGGAGCACGAGGGCCAGGAGCGGGCCATCACGTTCATCGACACCCCGGGTCACGAGGCGTTCACCGCCATGCGTGCCCGTGGTGCGCAGGTGACGGACATCGCGATCCTCGTGGTCGCGGCGGACGACGGCGTGATGCCCCAGACCATCGAGGCGCTCAACCACGCGCAGGCGGCCGGTGTGCCGATCGTCGTGGCGGTCAACAAGGTGGACAAGGAGGGGTCCAACCCCGACAAGATCCGCCAGCAGCTGACCGAGTACAACCTCGTGGCCGAGGAGTACGGCGGCGACACGATGTTCGTCAACGTGTCGGCCAAGCAGCGCATGGGCATCGAGGACCTCCTCGAGGCCGTCCTGCTGACCGCCGACGCGGCGCTCGACCTGCGGGCGAACCCCGACAAGGACGCGCGCGGCGTCGCCATCGAGGCGAACCTCGACAAGGGCCGTGGTGCGGTCGCGACCGTCCTGGTCCAGTCGGGCACGCTGCACGTCGGTGACGCGATCGTCGCCGGCACGGCCCACGGCCGTGTCCGCGCGATGTTCGACGAGCACGGCGAGAACGTCACCGAGGCGGGCCCGGCGCGTCCGGTGCAGGTCCTCGGCCTGGCGTCCGTGCCGAGCGCGGGCGACACGTTCCTCGTGGCGCCCGACGAGCGCACCGCCCGGCAGATCGCCGAGAAGCGCGAGGCCGCCGAGCGTGCCGCCCTCCTGGCCAAGCGCCGCAAGCGCATCAGCCTCGAGGACTTCACGCAGGCGCTCCAGCAGGGCAAGGTCGAGACCCTCAACCTGGTCCTCAAGGGCGACGTGTCGGGTGCCGTCGAGGCGCTCGAGGACGCGCTGCTCAAGATCGACGTCGGCGACGAGGTCGACCTGCGCGTCATCCACCGCGGTGTGGGTGCCATCACGCAGAACGACGTCAACCTCGCCACGGTCGACAACGCGATCATCATCGGCTTCAACGTGAAGTACGCGGAGCGCGTCGAGGACCTGGCCGACCGCGAGGGCGTCGACGTGCGCTTCTACTCGGTCATCTACCAGGCGATCGACGACGTCGAGGCGGCCCTCAAGGGCATGCTCAAGCCGGAGTACGAGGAGGTCCAGCTGGGCTCCGCGGAGATCCGCGAGGTCTTCCGCTCCTCCAAGTTCGGCAACATCGCCGGGTCGATCGTCCGCTCCGGCGAGATCCGACGGAACACGAAGGCGCGCGTCCTGCGCCGCGGCAAGGTCGTGGGCGACAACCTCACGATCGAGTCGCTCAAGCGGTTCAAGGACGACGCCACCGAGGTCCGCGAGGGCTTCGAGTGCGGTATCGGCCTCGGGTCGTTCAACGACCTGCAGGTCGAGGACGTCATCGAGACGTGGGAGATGCGCGAGAAGCCGCGCAGCTGATGCTCCTGGTGCGGGGGCGGGCCGTCCGGCTCGCCCCCGCGCTGCGCCTCCGGGAGGGGGCGGCGGGCCTACCGCGGGCCTGGCGGCCCGTGCCAGGCCCACCACGGCCCGCCGCCCCCTCCCTCCGGCGCACCGCTCATGCTGTGAGGACCCACCCGGCTTCTCGTCGGGAGGGCTAGGGAAAGGAAGTGCCATGGCGGACACGGCTCGGGCGCGGAAGATCGCGGAGCGGATCCAGCAGGTCGTCGCGCGCATGATCGACACCCGGGTCAAGGACCCGCGGCTCGGCTTCGTCACCATCACCGACGTGCGTGTCACCGGTGACCTCCAGCACGCCGACGTGTACTACACCGTCCTCGGCGACGAGGAGGCCCGGACCGGCAGCGCCGCGGCGCTCGAGAGCGCCAAGGGGCTCATCCGGTCCGAGGTGGGCAAGCAGACGGGCATCCGGCTCACGCCGACCCTCGCGTTCCACCTGGACGCGGTGCCCGAGACGGCCGCGCACCTCGAGGCCGCGCTGTCCGAGGCCGCGCGCCGCGACGCCGAGGTGGCGCGTCTCGCCGCCACGGCGCGCCCCGCCGGCGACGCGGACCCGTACCGCCGTCCCGACGAGGACGACGACACCGACGCATGACCGACGCGACCTCGGCGCCGCCGCCGGCGGGTGCAGGACGGGGCGGCGGTCCGCAGCGGCGTGGCCCGCGCGACGACGGGCGCCCACGACGGCCCACCGCCGACGACGGCGTGCTGGTCGTCGACAAGCCCGCCGGCTGGACGAGCCACGACGTCGTCGCGCGCGTCCGGCGGCTCGCGTCGACGCGCAAGGTCGGGCACGCCGGGACCCTCGACCCCATGGCCACGGGCGTCCTCGTGCTCGGCATCGGGCGCGCGACGCGCCTGCTGACGTACGTCACCGGCGCCGACAAGGACTACACGGCGACCGTGCGGCTGGGCGTGCGGACCTCGACCGAGGACGCCGAGGGGGAGACCCTCACGGTGACCGACGCCGCCGCGGTGACGCGCGACGCGGTCGTCGCGGCTGCGGCCGCGCTCACCGGTGACCTGCTGCAGGTGCCCAGCGCCGTGTCCGCCATCAAGGTCGACGGCCGGCGCGCGTACGCGCGCGTCCGGGCCGGCGAGCAGGTCGAGCTCGCGGCGCGGCCCGTGACCGTCGCCCGGTTCGACGTCCTCGACGTCCGCCCGGCGACGGTCCCGGGGGCGGACGGCACCGACGTGCCGGTGCTCGACGTCGACGTGGCCGTCACCTGCTCCTCGGGCACCTACGTCCGGGCCCTGGCGCGCGACCTCGGAGACGCGCTCGGCGTCGGCGGGCACCTCACCGCGCTGCGGCGCACCCGGGTCGGCGGGTACGGCCTCGACGTCGCGCGGAGCCTGGACGTGCTCGCGGCGACCCCGGACGACGTCGCCGTCGACGTCCTGCCGCTGGCGGACGCGGCGCGCGCGGCGTTCCCCGTCCGCGAGCTCACCGAGCCGGAGGCACGCGCGCTGTCGTACGGCCAGGGCGTGCCGGTGGGCGACGCCCCCGACGGCCCCGTGGCGGCCATCGGCCCGGACGGCGTCCTCGTGGCCGTCGTCCGACGCCGCGACGACCGGCTCCGGCCCGACGTCGTGCTCGCACCCGCCGGCTGACGCCGGCGGCGCGCGTCACCCGAAGGCGGCACCGAATCGTTTCGGTCGCCGTGACCGGCCGCTGCGCGCGTCGCACACCTACCGGTTCGCCCGAATCCCGGTCTATCCTCCGTCGACGGCTGACGCCCCCACAGAGGAGTGGGAGCGCTCCTATGGCTAGGGGGAACGACGTGGTTTCTCGCAGCACGACTCGCGCGGCGCGGACGGGCGCGGCGCTGACGGCCGGGACGGCCGCGGTGGCGCTCGCGGTGGTGGGCGCGCTGCCCGCCGCCGGCTCGCTGCTCGGCGACGGGTCCTTCGAGGAGGGTCCGGGCGCCTGGGTGGCGTACGGGCACGAGGGGGAGATCGACACCAGCAGCAGCGCCCTCTGCGTCGACGTGCCCGCCGGCTCCGCGCAGTACGGGGTCGGCGTGGTGCTCAACGGCGTGGCGATCGAGCAGGGGTCGACCTACACGTTCGGGTACACGGCGACCGCGTCCACCGACGTGACGATCCGCGCGCTGATCGGCCAGAACGGTGCCCCGTACGGGACCGTGCTCGACACCAGCCCCGCGCTCACGAGCACGCCGACGCCCGTCGAGGAGGTGTTCACCGCCACCACGAGCTACCCGGCCGCGCCGACGGCCGACGAGCCCGAGGGGCAGATCGCGTTCCAGCTGGGCGGGGTCACCGAGGAGGCGTGGACGTTCTGCCTCGACGACGTGTCGCTGAGCGGTGACGCCGAGCTGCTGCCGCACACGTCGTTCGCCGAGGGGCTGGGCCCCTGGGGCTTCCACGGCACCGGCGAGCCGCGCTTCGCGGACGGCGAGGTCTGCGTCGACCTGCCCGGCGGCCAGTCGAACCCGTGGGACGCCGGCCTGACCTACACGGGTGTGCCGATCGACGAGGACGAGAACTACGTCCTGTCCTTCACGGCGCGCACGACGCCCGCCACGCCGGTCCGCGTCATCGTGGGCGAGGGCGGCGGGGCGTACCGCACGGTGCTGGAGCAGGCGTCCGCGCCGCTCGGCACCGAGGCGACGACGCTCGAGTACCCGTTCACGGCCAACCTGTCGTTCCCCGCCGACGGCGAGGCGCCCGGCCAGGTGGCCTTCCACCTCGGCAAGCAGGGCGCGTACGAGTTCTGCATCTCGGAGGTGTCGTTGACCACGTCCGCCACGCCGCCGCCCCCGTACGAGCCGGACACCGGCCCCCGGGTGCGCGTCAACCAGGTCGGCTACCTCCCGCACGGGCCCAAGCGCGCGACGCTCGTGACCGACGCGGAGGAGGCGCTCCCGTGGCAGCTGCTGGACGCCGCCGGCGCCACGGTCGCCGAGGGGACGACGACGCCGGCGGGCCACGACGCCTCCGCCGACGCCGACGTGCACGTCGTCGACTTCTCCGACGTCGAGGCGACCGGTGAGGGCTTCACCCTCGTCGCCGACGGAGAGACGAGCCGTCCGTTCGCGATCGCGTCCGACCTCTACGCGCAGCTGCGGTACGACGCGCTGAACTACTTCTACCTGGCGCGCTCCGGCACGCCGATCGAGGCCGACATCGTCGGCGAGGAGTACGCGCGCGAGGCCGGGCACGTGGGCGTGCCGCCGAACCAGGGCGACACCGACGTGCCGTGCATCGGCCCGCGCGACTACTACGACGGCTGGACGTGCGACTACACGCTCGACGTGACCGGCGGCTGGTACGACGCCGGCGACCACGGCAAGTACGTCGTCAACGGCGGGATCTCCGTCGCGCAGGTGCTCTCGACCTACGAGCGGACGCTGCACGCGCCCACCGCCCGGGAGGGTGCGCTCGGCGACGCCACGCTGCGCCTCCCCGAGCGGGGCAACGACGTCCCCGACGTCCTCGACGAGGCCCGCTGGGAGCTCGAGTGGATGCTGAAGATGGTCGCGCCGGCCGGCGAGTACGCCGGGATGGTGCACCACAAGATCCACGACGAGGGCTGGACCGGCCTGCCGCTCATGCCGGCCGACGACCCGCAGGTGCGCTCGCTGCACCGGCCGTCGACCGCGGCCACGCTCAACCTCGCGGCCGTGGCGGCGCAGGGCGCCCGCCTGTTCCGCGAGCACGACGCCGCGTTCTCGGACACGCTGCTCACCGCGGCGCGCGACGCCTACGCGGCCGCGCAGGCGCACCCCGACGTGTACGCGCCGGCCGCGGCCGGCTCCGACGGCGGCGGGCCGTACGACGACCGCGACGTGAGCGACGAGTTCTACTGGGCCGCGGCGGAGCTGTTCACCACCACCGGCGAGGACGCGTTCGCGGCGGACGTCGCCGCGAGCCCGCACCACACCGGCGACGTGTTCGGTCCCGGCGGCTTCAGCTGGGGCAGCACCGCGGCGCTCGGCCGGCTCACCCTCGCGACCGTCCCGAACGGTCTCGCGGACCGCGACGCGGTGCGCGCGTCCGTCGTCGCCGGGGCCGACGCCTACCTCGCCGCGCAGGAGGGGCACGCGTTCGGCTCGGTGTACTCGCCGGCCGGCGGCGCCTACGACTGGGGCTCGAACTCGTCGGTGACGAACATCCTCGTCGTCATCGCGACCGCGTACGACCTCACGGGCGACCGGCGCTACCTCGACGGCGTGCTCGAGGGGCTCGACTACCTGTTCGGCCGCAACGCGCTCAACCAGTCCTACGTGACCGGCTGGGGCACGGTGTACTCGCAGAACCAGCACTCGCGCTGGTTCGCGGCGCAGCTCGACCCCGCGCTGCCGCACCCGCCGCCCGGGTCGCTCGCGGGCGGGCCGAACTCGATGACCGCGACGTGGGACCCGACGATGCAGGCGGCGTTCACCGAGGGCTGCGCGCCGGCGCGGTGCTACCTCGACGACATCACGTCGTGGGCGTCCAACGAGATCACGATCAACTGGAACTCGTCGCTGTCGTGGGTCGCCTCCTTCGTCGCGGACCAGGGCCAGGCGGCGCCCGAGGAGGTCGCGCCGACGGTGACGACGCAGCCGACGGGTGCCACCGTCGCGCTCGGCGGCACCGCGACGCTCACCGCCGCGGCGTCCGGCGTCCCGACGCCGACCGTGCAGTGGCAGGTCCGCCGCGGGTCGGCGGCGTGGGCCGACGTGCCCGGTGCGACGTCCGGCACGCTCGAGGTGACGGTCACGGCGGCGCAGGACGGCGCGCGGTACCGCGCGGTGTTCACGAACGCCGCGGGGTCCGCGACGACGCAGGAGGCGAAGATCACGGTCGAGCGCTCGGCGCCCGTCGTGACCCGCCACCCGCAGGCGACGTCCGCACGCCTCGGTGCGTGGGCGACGTTCGACGCGGCCGCCACCGGCTACCCGGCACCGACGGTGCGCTGGCAGTTCCGGTGGTTCTCCGGGCCGTGGCTGCCGGTGCCCCTGGCGCACACGACGACGCTGCGGGTCCCCGTCACGCCGCTGGCGTACGGCACGCAGTACCGCGCCGTGTTCTCCAACGGCGAGGGCAGCGTGGCGACGCGTGCGGCCGCGCTGACGGTGCGCGCGCGGAGCTGACGCGCCGTCGACGGGCCGTCCGCCCGTCCCGCCGGTGCCGCACGGCGCCGGCGGGGCGGGCGGCGGCGCGCCGCCGCCCGCACAGGTGGCAGTCTTGTCCGTCGGGCCCGCCGACCGGCGGGCCGGGACGTCGACCCGGGAGCGTGGGTGCAGGTCTGGACGGAGCTGTCGCAGGTGCCGGCCGGCTGGGGCCGGTCGGTCGTCACGATCGGCAACTTCGACGGCGTGCACCGCGGCCACGTGGCGGTGCTGACGCGGATGGTCGCCGACGCGCGCGTCGCGGACGCGCACGCCGTCGCCGTGACGTTCACGCCGCACCCGCTCGCCGTGCACCGGCCCGACGACGCGCCGCCGCGCCTGCTCGGGGACGCCGACCGGCTGGAGCTGCTCGGCGGCACGGGCCTCGACGCCGTGCTCCTCATCACGTACACCCTCGACTTCGCCCGCCAGTCCCCGGAGGAGTTCGTCCGCCGGTACCTGGTGGACGCGCTGCACGCGTCGACCGTCGTGGTCGGGCGCGACGTGCGGTTCGGCTGGCAGAACGCCGGGGACCTCACGACGATGCGGGCGCTGGGGGAGCGGTACGGCTTCACCGTCGAGGTCATCGACGACGTGACGCCGTCGGTCGCCGCCGACCCCGGCAGCCCCGAGGACCGCGCGGCGGACGCGCTGCGCCGGCGCTGGTCGTCGACGTGGGTGCGCGAGCTGCTCGCCGCGGGCGACGTGGTGCAGGCGGCACGCGTCCTCGGGCGTCCGCACCGGCTGCGGGGGACCGTCGTGCACGGTGACGCCCGCGGGCGCGAGCTCGGCTACCCGACGGCGAACCTCTCGCCCGGCACGGCGGGGATGGTGCCGGCCGACGGCGTCTACGCCGGCTGGCTGCGCCGCACGCGCCGCGCGGACGGCTCGGCGGTGGGCACCGACGACCCGGACCGCGTGCTGCCGGCCGCCGTGTCGATCGGCACGAACCCCACGTTCGACGGCGTGGAGCGGCGGGTCGAGGCGTACGTGCTCGACCGCACCGACCTCGACCTGTACGACGAGGAGGTCGTCCTCGACCTCGTCGAGCGGCTGCGCCCGACGGTGCGGTTCGACGGCGTCGACGCCCTGCTGGTGCAGATGGCGGCGGACGTCGAGGACGTCCGGCGCGTGCTGCACGGCTGACCGGATCCCTGGACCGGTCACCGCGCGGCCCTGACCTGCGGTCGCGGGCGGGCGTGCTGCTAGACTGGTCGACGCCGTACGAACGGCCGCGGAACGAGAGAGCCCGGGTGGACATGCCCCGGCGCACCGCGCAACGAGAATCCTGAGGAGCACCGTGTCGCTCGACGCTGCCACGAAGCAGTCCATCATGGCCGAGTACGCCACCCACGAGGGCGACACCGGCTCGCCCGAGGTCCAGATCGCCGTCCTCACGCAGCGCATCAAGGACCTCACGGAGCACCTGAAGGAGCACAAGCACGACCACCACAGCCGCCGCGGCCTCCTGCTGCTGGTCGGCCGTCGTCGTCGCCTGCTGGGCTACCTGCAGAAGATCGACATCAACCGCTACCGCAGCCTGATCGAGCGGCTCGGCCTGCGTCGCTGACCTGCCTGCACCAGCCCGGACCGCACGGTCCGGGCTGGTCCTGCATCGGGGGTCGCCCACGGGCGGCCCCCGACGCGCAGGACCCGCACCACCGGTAGACGTACCACCCGCACGACGCGGCGCCCCCGGGCGTCGCCGCACCACCAGCACGGAACCACCGCGCCGACCCGCTTCGTCCGGTCCTCGGTAGTGGCCCCCGGGACGCACCACGCGTGCGGGGGCCTCGATCGAAGACCGCCGCGGTCTGGCCGGCGCCTTCGATGACAAAAGGAGGGCACCCGTGGAGGGTCCCGAGATCCAGTTCGCCGAGGCCACGATCGACAACGGTCGCTTCGGCACCCGCACCGTCCGCTTCGAGACCGGCCGCCTCGCCAAGCAGGCCGCCGGCTCCGCCGTCGCCTACCTCGACGACGACACGATGCTCCTGTCGGCCACGACGGCCGGCAAGCACCCGCGCGAGGGCTTCGACTTCTTCCCCCTGACGGTCGACGTCGAGGAGCGGCAGTACGCCGCCGGCAAGATCCCCGGCTCGTTCTTCCGCCGCGAGGGCCGCCCCTCGACCGACGCGATCCTCGCCTGCCGCCTGATCGACCGCCCGCTGCGCCCGCTGTTCGTCAAGGGCCTGCGCAACGAGGTCCAGGTCGTCGTGACGGTGATGTCGATCAACCCGGACGACGCGTACGACGTCCTCGCGATCAACGCCGCCTCCATCAGCACCCAGATCTCCGGCCTGCCGTTCTCCGGCCCGGTCGGTGCCGTGCGCATCGCGCTGATCGACGGCCAGTGGGTCGCGTTCCCGCGCTACACCGAGCGCGAGCGCGCCACGTTCGAGATCGTCGTGGCCGGCCGCGTCGTCGAGGGCGGCGACGTCGCGATCGCGATGATCGAGGCCGAGGCGCCGGAGAAGTCCTGGAACCTCATCAAGCACGAGGGCGGCGTCGCCCCCACCGAGGCCGTCGTGGCCGAGGGCCTGGAGGCGTCCAAGCCGTTCATCAAGGCCCTGGTCACCGCGCAGCAGGAGCTCGCGGCCCAGTCGGCCAAGGAGACCCGCGAGTTCCCGACGTTCCCGGACTACCAGGACGACGTGTTCGCCGCCGTCGAGCAGGCCGCCGCCGAGCGCCTGGCCGCAGCGCTGCAGATCGCGGGCAAGCAGGAGCGCGAGAACCGCCTCGACGAGATCAAGGGCGAGGTCCAGTCGGAGCTCGCCGCCCGGTTCGAGGGGCGCGAGAAGGAGGTGGGCGCCGCCTACCGCTCGCTGCAGAAGGCGCTCATCCGCCAGCGCATCCTCACCGACGGCTTCCGCATCGACGGCCGCGGCCTGCGGGACATCCGCACGCTCTCGGCCGAGGTCGAGGTGCTGCCCCGTGCGCACGGGTCCGCGCTGTTCGAGCGCGGCGAGACGCAGATCCTCGGCGTCACGACGCTGAACATGCTGCGCATGGAGCAGCAGATCGACTCGCTGTCGCCCGAGACGCGCAAGCGGTACATGCACCACTACAACTTCCCGCCGTTCTCCACGGGCGAGACGGGCCGCGTCGGCTCGCCGAAGCGCCGCGAGATCGGCCACGGCGCGCTCGCCGAGCGCGCGATCGTCCCGGTGCTGCCGGCGCGCGAGGAGTTCCCCTACGCGATCCGCCAGGTCTCCGAGGCGCTGGGCTCCAACGGCTCGACGTCCATGGGCTCGGTCTGCGCCGCGACGCTGTCGCTGCTCAACGCCGGCGTCCCGCTCCGCGCACCCGTCGCGGGCATCGCGATGGGTCTCGTCTCCGACACCGTCGAGGGGGAGACGCGCTACGCCGCGCTCACCGACATCCTCGGCGCCGAGGACGCGTTCGGCGACATGGACTTCAAGGTCGCGGGCACGCGCGAGTTCGTCACGGCGATCCAGCTGGACACGAAGCTCGACGGCATCCCGGCGTCCGTCCTGGCCGGCGCGCTGACGCAGGCCAAGGAGGCGCGTCTCGCGATCCTCGACGTCATCGCGGAGGCCATCGACGTCCCGGACGAGATGAGCCCGTTCGCGCCGCGCGTCATCACGGTGAAGGTGCCGGTCGACAAGATCGGCGAGGTCATCGGCCCGAAGGGCAAGATGATCAACCAGATCCAGGAGGAGACCGGCGCCGACATCTCCATCGAGGACGACGGCACGGTCTACATCGGCGCGACGGACGGCCCGTCCGCCGAGGCCGCGCGGGCCGCGATCAACGCGATCGCGAACCCGCACATGCCCGAGGTCGGCGAGCGCTTCGTCGGCACCGTGGTCAAGACGACGACGTTCGGCGCGTTCATCTCGCTCTCGCCCGGCAAGGACGGTCTGCTGCACATCTCGCAGATCCGCAAGCTGGTCGGCGGCAAGCGCGTCGAGAACGTCGAGGACGTCGTCAAGATCGGCCAGAAGGTCCAGGTCGAGATCGGCGAGATCGACCCGCGCGGCAAGCTGTCGCTGCACGCGGTCGTCGACGAGGCCGAGGCCGGCGCCGAGGGCGAGAACGCGGCGGACGAGACCGCCGCCGCCGACGCCTGACGTGCCGCAGGACCTCCCGCTCGTCGCCCCGGCCACGCCGGGGTCCGAGCTCGTCGTCGGGCAGGACGGTGGGGCGCGCGTGCGCCGCACCGTCCTGCCCGGCGGGGTCCGCGTGCTCACCGAGCACATGCCCGGCCTGCGCTCCGCGACGGTCGGGGCGTGGGTCGGCGTCGGTTCGCGGGACGAGACGTCGGGCCACTTCGGCTCGACGCACTTCCTCGAGCACCTGCTGTTCAAGGGCACCGCGCGCCGTACCGCGATGGACATCGCCGAGGCGTTCGACGCCGTCGGCGGCGAGGCCAACGCGGCCACCGGCAAGGAGCACACGTGCTACTACGCGCGGGTGCTCGACGCCGACGTCCCCATGGCGGTCGACGTCATCGCCGACATGGTGACGTCCGCGCGCCTCGACGCCGACGAGCTCGAGACCGAGCGCGGCGTCATCCTCGAAGAGCTCGCGATGAACGACGACGACCCGAGCGACGTCGCGCACGAGCAGTTCGCGACCGCCGTGTTCGGCGACACGCCGCTCGGCCGGCCGATCGGCGGCACGCCGCACACGATCCGGTCGGTCCCGCGCGACGCGGTGTGGGAGCACTACCGCGAGCACTACCGGCCCGAGACGCTCGTGGTCACGGCGGCCGGCGGGGTCGACCACGACGCGCTGTGCGCGCAGGTGCTCGACGCGCTGACGGCGGGCGGCTGGACGCTCGACGACACCGCGGCGCCGACGTCGCGGCGTGCCGCGAGCGACGCGCAGGTGACGGCCGTCCCCACGGAGCTGACGATCCGGCGGCAGACCGAGCAGGCGAACGTCATCGTCGGCGGCCTCTGCCTCACCGCCACGGACCCGCGCCGCTTCGCGCTGTCGGTGCTCAACGCCGCCCTCGGCGGGGGCATGTCGTCGCGCCTCTTCCAGGAGGTGCGCGAGAAGCGCGGGCTGGCGTACTCGACGTACTCGTTCGCGTCCGGGCACGCCGACACGGGCCTGTTCGGGCTGTACGCCGGCTGCACGCCGGCCAAGGTCGACCAGGTCACCGAGCTCATGGTCGCCGAGCTCGAGCGCATGGCCGACGCGCCCATGGGTGCCGCCGAGCTCGCGCGCTCGATCGGGCAGCTGTCCGGCGGGCTCGTCCTCGGCATGGAGGACACCGGGTCCCGCATGAGCCGGCTCGGCAAGGCCGAGCTGGTGCACGGCGAGCTGCTGAGCCTCGACGAGTCGCTCGACCGCGTCCGCGCCGTCACGGCGGCCGAGGTGCAGGAGCTCGCGGCGGAGCTGGCGGCCGCGCCCCGCTCCGTGGTGCGCGTCGGCCCGTTCGGCGACTGAGGCCCACCGCGCACGCCCGGCGGCGGACCCCGTTCCGGGGTGCCGCCGCCGGGCGGCTAGGGTGGCGAGCCGTGAGCGAACCGATCCGCGTGGCCGTGCTGGGTGCGGCCGGCCGCATGGGGTCCACCGTCGTGCGGACCGTCCAGGAGACCGAGGGCCTCGAGCTCGTCGCCCAGCTGGAGGCCGGCGGAAACCTCGCGTCCGTCGTCGCGGCGGGCGCCCAGGTGGCCGTCGACTTCACCGTGCCGGCGGTGACCGAGCAGAACGTGCACACCCTCGTCGCCGCGGGCGTGCACTGCGTCGTCGGCACGACGGGATGGACCGACGAGTCGCTCGGCCGCGTGCGGGAGCGTCTGGCGGGTGCGCCGGGCGTGGGTGTCGCCGTCGTGCCGAACTTCGCCCTGGGGGCGGTCCTTGCGATGGCCTTCGCGCGGCAGGCGGCGCGCTGGTTCGAGTCCGCCGAGGTCGTCGAGCTGCACCACCCCGACAAGGTCGACGCGCCGTCGGGCACCGCGCGGCACACGGCGGAGGGGATCGCCCGGGCGCGCGCCGCCGCGGGGCTGGGCACCGCGCCCGACGCGACCACGCAGGCGCTGGACGGCGCGCGCGGCGCCGACGTCGACGGCGTGCGCGTCCACGCGGTCCGGCTGCGCGGGCTCGTCGCGCACGAGGAGATCCTCTTCGGCAACGTCGGGGAGCAGCTCACCATCCGCCACGACTCGTTCGACCGCGCGAGCTTCATGCCGGGCGTCGTGCTGGCCGTGCGCCGGGTCGTCGACCGCCCCGGACTCACGGTCGGGCTCGAGCCCTTCCTCGACCTCGGCGCATGAGCGACGCCCCGCGGTCGCGGCGCCGGTCCGGCCTCCTCGCGGCGCTCGCCCTGACGGCCCTGCTCGCCGTCTACGTGGGCGTCGTCGCCCTGCGCGCGCTGCAGCTCGTCGGCACGGGCCGCGCCGTCGGCGTGGTCCTCGGCATCGCGCTGCTCGTGGTCCCGCTGCTCGTGGTCGTCCTGATCGGGCGCGAGCTGCTGCTCGCCGTGCGGGTGCAGCGGATGGCCGACGCGCTCGCCGCGGCGGGGCGCCTGCCCGTCGACGACCTGCCGCGCTCGCCGTCCGGCCGCGTCGACCGCGCGGCCGCCCGCGCGGCGTTCGACCCGTACCGCGCGCGCGTCGAGGCCGACCCGGACGACTGGGAGGGCTGGTACCACCTGGGGTTCGCGTACGACGCCGCGGGGGACCGGCGCCGTGCCCGGGCCGCGCTGCGCACGGCCGCCCGGCTGCACCGCGGGCGGCCCGCGGCGACCGACCTGCCCTGACGGGCGCGGCCCTGCCGGGCGCGGCCCTGCCGGGAAGGGCGCGGGCCCGCCCGGACGGGCGCGGTCCCCGCGCCGGCGTGGCCGGTCAGATCGCCGCGTACCAGCGGTGCTCGGCGACCACGTGCGCCTCCTCGTCCGGCCCGGGGCCGGTCGCGAGCCGTCGCGTGAGGCCGTCGGGGCCGAGCCCCGCGCCGGCGAGGAAGCGCACGCGGGCGTCGTCGCCGTCCATGACCCACGTCTGCACCTGGTCGGCGCCGTCGGCGCGCAGCAGGTCGACGACGGCCGCGAGCAGGCGCGAGCCGTGCCCGGCGCGCTGCGCGGACGGGTCGACCTCGAGCGCCAGCACGACACCCGCCGGTGCCTCGCCCGGGTCGGCCGCCGGCACGGGCGCCACCGACGCGAAGCCGACGACCGCCGGGCCGGCGCACGCGACGAGCACGCGGTAGCCGGGACCCGGGGGAGCGGTGATCGCGCGCTCCCACTGGGCGGCGAACGCCGACGGGTCGAGCGCGTCGAGGACGCCGTCGCCGAGGACGTCGGCGTGCGCGGTGCGCCACGCACGCAGCTGGATGCCGGCGACGACGTGCTCGTCCCCGGGGACGGCGGGGCGGACGGAGACGTCGGCGGCGGGGGTCAGCAGCGACACCCCGCGAGACTAACCCGCGGCGGGCCGGCGCCGGCCGCCGCGGGCCGACCGGGGCGTCACGGCATGCCGAGCAGCCGCAGGCCCGCGGCGGTCGCGGCGGCGAGCAGCACCACGACGACGAACGGTGCGCGCAGCGCGAGCGCCACCGCCGCGACGGCAAGGGCGGGGACCCGGGCGTCGAGGACGAGGCGGCCGCCGGCGGTGGCCGTCTGCACCGCGACGAGGGCGGCGAGCAGCGCGACGGTGACCAGCGCGGCGGTCCGGGCGACGCGCGGCTCGGCGAGCCAGTGGCGCGGCAGCAGGTGCCCGGCGAGCTTGAGGGCGAGGCAGGCGGCGCTGGACAGGAGCACGGCGAGCCAGAGCGCGGTCACGGTGCGGGCCTCCCCGGGTCCGGTGCACCGGCAGGGCCGCCGGCGGGCGCGTCGTCGGCGGCGTCGTCGTCAGGTGCGTCCGCGTCGTCGCCCGGCAGCGGCACGGCGGGCAGCGCGGGGCTGAGCACGCCGACGAGGATCGCGACGGCGGCAGCGAGCAGCACCGGGACTCCGGCGGGCACGACCGGCGTCGTCGCGAGCGCGACGAGCACGGCGGCGGCCGCGACGAGCCGCGCGGTGCGTCCCTGCGGGCCGCCGAGCCGCGGCCACACGAGCGCGAGGAAGGCGGCCGCCGCCGCGGCGTCGAGGCCGTAGACCCGCGGGTCGCCGAGGCGGTCGCCGGCGAGGGCGCCGACGAGCGTGAACAGGTTCCACAGCACGAACACGCCGCCGCCGGTCCACCAGAACCCGACGCGCGCGGCGGTGCGGTCGGGCTGCGCCGTCGCGACGGCGGTGGACTCGTCGATGGTCAGCTGCGCGGCGGGCAGCAGGGCGGATGCCGGCAGCGCGAGGAGCGGCGCGAGCTGGGCGCCGTACAGGGCGTTGCGCGCGCCGAGCAGCGCGGCCGACGCGACGGCGGCCCCCACGGCGCCGCCGGCCCCGAGGACGCCGATGAGCGCGAACTGCGACCCGCCGGAGAACAGCAGCAGGCTCAGCGCCATCGTCTGCGCGACGTCGAGGCCCGACGCGACGGACAGCGCCCCGAACGAGACGCCGTACAGCCCGGTGGCCACGGACACCGACACCGCCTGGCGGCGCGCGGCACGCAGGACGTCGGGCGGGCTCACGCCGTCACTCTAGGCAGTCGTCCCGGGCGCCCGCGCCGGCCGTCCCGACGCCGACCGTCCCGATGCCGGCCGTCGCGACGCCGGCCGTCGCGAACGCCGAGCGGCGCCGGGCCGCTACAGCGCGACGTACACGGTCTCGAGGTACTCCTCCATGCCGGCGGCGCCGCCCTCGCGGCCGAGGCCGGACTGCTTCACACCGCCGAAGGGGGCGCTCGCGTCCGACACCATGCCGCGGTTGATGCCGACCATCCCGGCGTCGAGGCCCTCCGCCATGCGCATCGCCCGGCCGACGTCGCGCGTGTAGGCGTAGGCGACGAGGCCGAACGGCGTGTCGTTCGCGAGCCGCACCGCCTCGTCCTCGTCGTCGAACGTGACGACCGGCGCGACGGGGCCGAACGTCTCCTCGGTCACGACCCGCAGCGTGGGGTCGACCGACGTCAGCACCGTGGGGGCGTAGAAGAACCCCGGCCGCCGCACCGGCTCGCCGCCCGTGCGCAGGACGGCGCCGCCGTCGACGGCCTCGGTCACGACCTCGTCCACGCGCCGCACGGCCGACTCCTCGATGAGCGGGCCGACCGTGGTGTCCGGGTCCGCGCCGTGCCCGACGACGAGGCGCTCGAACGCGTCGGTGAGCCGGTCCGCGAACTCGCGCGCGACCGACCCGTGCACGAGGAAGCGGTTCGCGGCGACGCACGTCTGGCCGGAGTTGCGCATCTTCGCCTGCACGGCACCCTCGACGGCGGCGTCCAGGTCGGCGTCCTGGAACACGAGGAACGGCGCGTTGCCGCCGAGCTCCATCGACGTGCGCAGCACGTGCGGGGCGGCGGCGGCGAGCAGCGTGCGCCCGACCTCCGTCGAGCCCGTGAACGACAGCTTGCGCAGCCGCGGGTCACCGAGCAGCGGCTCGGACACCCTCCGCGCCGAGGACGTCGGCACCACGTTGACCGCACCGGTCGGCAGGTCGCGGCCGTCCAGCTCGGTGCGGACGAGCTCGAGCACGTAGGCGGTCGTCAGCGGCGTGAGCCGGGCGGGCTTGACGACGACGGTGCAGCCGGCCGCCAGGGCCGGGGCGACCTTCCGGGCGATCATCGCGATCGGGAAGTTCCACGGGGCGATGAGCAGCGCCGGGCCGACGGGGCGCCGCAGGACGAGCTGGTGGTGCGTGCCGGCAGGCGCGCGGCGCGCGAGGCCCTCGGCCCGCACCGCCTCCTCGGCGTACCAGCGCACGTAGTCGGCGGCGTACGCGACCTCGGCCCTCGACTCGGCGAGCGGCTTGCCGCCCTCGGCGGTGACGAGCGCGGCGATGTCCTCGCTGTGCGCCGTCAGCACCTCGAACACGGCGCGCAGCAGCTCGGAGCGGACGCGCGGCGCCGTCGCGCTCCAGGCGGGGAACGCGTCGTGCGCGGCCGCGAGCGCGTCGAGCGCGTCCTGCTCGTCGCCGTCGGCGACGTCGAACAGCGTCTCGCCCGTCGCCGGGTCGACGACCGGGAACGTGGCGCCCCCGCGCGCGGGGCGCCACTCGCCCCCGACGAGCATCCCGGTGGGCACGTGCGCGGCGACGGACGGCGGCAGCGGCGTGGTCATGGCGCCCAGTCTGGACGCGCGGCGTCGACCCGGCGCGGCGAGCGCACGGGTGCCCGCCGGGGTCGACGGGCGGGCGACGCCCGCGCCGGCCGTGCCCGGGCGGTACCGTGTGCCCATGCCCACCGTCACGTCCGCGACGCACCCGTTCGGGTCCGTGCTGTCGGCCATGGTCACCCCCATGACCGCCGACGGCGCGGTCGACCTCGAGGCGACCGTCGCGCTGGCGAAGCACCTGGTGGACCACGGGCACGACGGCCTGGTGCTCAACGGCACGACCGGTGAGGCGTCGACGACGCACGCGCCCGAGAAGGCGGAGGTCGTCGCCGCGGTCGTCGAGGCCGTCGGGGACCGCGCGTACGTCGTCGCCGGCGCCGGGTCCAACGACACCGCGCACGCCGTCCGGATGGCCGAGCAGGCGGCCGAGGCCGGTGCGCACGGGCTGCTGGTCGTCACGCCGTACTACTCGCGCCCCTCGCAGGAGGGCGTGTTCCGGCACGTGTCCGCCGTCGCCGACGCCACCGACCTGCCCGTCATGCTCTACGACGTCCCCGGTCGCTCCGTCGTGCGGCTCGCCCCGGCGACGGTCGACCGCCTCGCGGCGCACGACCGCGTCGTCGCCATGAAGGACGCGACCGGCGACGTCGTCGCCGCGGCCACGGCGACCCGCCGCACGGGCCTCGCCTGGTACAGCGGCGACGACGGCCTCGTCCTCGGCTTCCTCGCGCACGGCGCCGTCGGCCTCGTCGGTGTCGCGACGCACGTGCTCGGCGACCAGATGGCCGCGCTGTTCGACGCGTGGCGCAGCGGCGACACCGCGCGCGCGCTCGAGATCTTCCTCGCGGTCGAACCCGCGATCACCGCCATCAACGGTGACGGTTTCCAGGCGGTCGCCGCGAAGGCCGCCCTCGTGGAGACGGGCGTGCTGCGCAGCCGCGCGACCCGCCTCCCGCTCGTCCCCTACACCGACGACGAGGCAGCGCGTGTGCGCGCCGGTCTGCAGGCCGCCGGCCTGCTGGACGTCGTCACGGCCTGACCGCGCCGCACGACCGCGGCGCGGGGCCGGCCACGACCCACAGGAGCTCCATGAGTCACCCGCACCCCGACCTGACCCTGCCGCCGCCGCTGCCCGAGGGCGGTCTGCGGATCGTGCCGCTCGGCGGCCTGGGGGAGGTCGGGCGCAACATGGCCGTGCTCGAGCACGCCGGCCGGCTGCTCGTCATCGACTGCGGTGTCCTCTTCCCCGAGGACCACCAGCCCGGCGTCGACCTGATCCTCCCGGACTTCGACTACATCCGGGACCGCCTCGACGACATCGAGGCGATCGTGCTGACGCACGGCCACGAGGACCACATCGGCGCCGTCCCGTACCTGCTGCGGCTGCGCCGGGACATCCCGCTCGTGGGTTCGCAGCTCACGCTCGCGTTCGTGGAGGCGAAGCTCAAGGAGCACCGCATCCAGCCGCTGACGCTCGCGGTGCGCGAGGGCCAGGTCGAGCAGCTCGGCGTCTTCGGGTGCGAGTTCGTCGCGGTCAACCACTCGATCCCGGACGCGCTCGCCGTCGCGGTGCGCACCGCGGCGGGCACGGTGCTGCACACCGGCGACTTCAAGATGGACCAGCTGCCGCTCGACGGCCGCATCACCGACCTGCGCGCGTTCGCGCGGCTCGGCGACGAGGGCGTCGACCTGTTCATGGTCGACTCCACGAACGCCGAGGTGCCGGGCTTCGTCACGCCCGAGCGCGAGATCGGCCCGGTGCTGGACCAGGTGTTCGCCGAGTCCACCGGCCGCGTCGTCGTCGCGTCGTTCGCGTCGCACGTGCACCGCGTGCAGCAGGTGATCGACGCCGCCGTCGCGAACGAGCGGAAGGTGGCGCTCGTCGGTCGCTCCATGGTCCGGAACATGGGCATCGCCGCCGAGCTGGGCTACCTCAAGGTGCCCGACGGCGTGCTCGTCGACCAGAAGCAGATCGAGAAGCTGGCCGACGACCGCGTCGTCCTCATGTGCACCGGGTCGCAGGGCGAGCCGATGGCCGCCCTGTCGCGGATCGCGAACAACGACCACAAGGTCTCGGTCGGCCCCGGCGACACCGTCGTGCTGGCGTCCAGCCTCATCCCCGGCAACGAGAACGCCGTCTTCCGCGTCATCAACGGCCTCATGCGCCTGGGGGCGCGCGTCGTGCACTCCGGCAACGCGAAGGTGCACGTCTCCGGCCACGCGAGCGCCGGCGAGCTCCTGTACTGCTACAACATCCTGCGCCCGCGCAACGTCATGCCCGTCCACGGCGAGGTGCGCCACCTCATCGCGAACGCCGCGCTCGCCGTGAAGACGGGCGTGCCGGCCGACCGCGTCGTGCTCGCGGAGGACGGCGTCGTCGTCGACCTGGTCGACGGCCGGGCCAGCGTCGTGGGCGCGGTGCCGTGCGGGTACGTCTACGTCGACGGCTCGAGCGTCGGCGAGCTCACCGACGCCGAGCTCAAGGACCGCCGGATCCTCGGCGACGAGGGCTTCGTGTCGATCTTCGCGGTCGTGTCCTCGCAGGACGGCAAGGTGCTGGCGGGCCCTCAGGTCCACGCGCGGGGCGTCGCGGAGCAGGACGACGTGTTCGACGAGATCCTCCCGCAGGTCACCGCGGCGCTCGAGGACGCCGTCCGCTCGGGTGCGACGGACACCCACCAGCTGCAGCAGGTCATCCGGCGCGTCGTCGGCCGCTGGGTCTCCGGCAAGCTGCGCCGGCGCCCGATGATCATCCCGGTCGTCGTCGAGGCGTAGCGGCCGACCGGCACGAGCGGCACGCCGCCGGCGAGCGGCGCGGCGGAGGGCGCGGGTCCGTTGACCCGCGCCCTCCGCCGCGTCGCGCGCCGCGGTCGCGGAGGCGCTCGCGGACGGCGGCCTCGACAGGCGCGTGCGGTGGGGTGCCGACGGCGACGAGGCGCCGAGCCTGCGGCGACTGCTCGTCGACGTGCTCGAGGAGTACGCGCGGCACGTGGGCCACGCCGACCTGCTGCGCGAGGCGGTCGACGGCGCGGTCGGCGAGGACCCGCCGGGCGTCGTCGACCCGTACCCGCCGCCGGCCTGACGCCGGCTCAGGCGGGCGCGAGGCCGCGGAACGCCGCGAGCCGCGCGTGCTCGTCGTCGACGGCGCGCCGCGTCGCCGCGTCCCAGGTCCGCCACGGCTCCACCTCCAGCGCGAGGCGGCGTCCGCGTGCGCGGGGACGCCACGTGCCGACGACCTCGCCGTCGCGCAGGACGGCGCCCGGGCGCCCGAGGGTCGGCCACAGCGCGGCGCGGCGCGTGGCGTCCGGGACGAGGAGGTCGCGGTCGCGGGCCTGGAGGAACAGGTCGAACGGGCCGAGCAGGCGGACGACCGGGCCCGCGAGCGGCTCCTCCGCGGCGTCGAGCGCGTCGGCGTCCGCGGCGAGGACGCTGCGCGCGTCGCCGTCGACGTCGACGTCCACCACGTCGTCCGGCCAGCGGGCGCGGACGTCGGCGACAGGGGCGTCCAGGGACGCGGCGACGAGGCGCGGCGTCGCGGGGCCGAGCAGGTGCAGCGTGGTCCGCACCAGGTCGTGCCGACCGCCGGGCGGCGGCGCGTCGGTCCGGGCGACCGCGTCCTCGGGCCACCCGGGGACGCGCCGCAGGACCGGCGGAGACGTGCCGGGCTCGAGCTCCAGGCCGGCGTGCAGCGCGGCCAGCCGGAACGTCTGCTCGTACATGTGGGTCGTCCCGCACGGCCGGCACCAGCGCAGGAAGCAGTCCGGCAGGCGTCCGGTCATCGCGGTGGAGACCTCGCCCTTGGTCAGCGGCTGCGTGACGACGTCGCGCATGCTGCGCGCCGCGGTGGCGAGCGCGTCCCGCGGGTCGAGGCCGGCCGCCCGCAGCGGGCCTGCGGCGTCGAAGACGCGCGCCGCGGCGTCGGCGGAGGACCACGGCCGCAGGGCGCGCTCGACGGCGGGCAGGTCCTCGCGGCGGTAGGCGTGCGGCGCGCCGCGCACGGTCCACGCCAGCGCGAGGGCGTCCGGCCACGCGCCGCGGCGGACGTCGAGCCCACGCAGCGCGAGGGCCCACAGGGCGCCGTCCGGCCCGGTGTCCTGCACACCGGCGTCGAGCACCGCCACGTCGCCGGGGCCGGCCGCCGCGCCCGGCGCCCGGTCGAGCTGCTGCACGCGCACGCGGTGGCGCAGCACGGCGGAGCGGGAGGCACGGCGGGCTCGGGCGGCCATGGGGCGATCGTGCCACCACCCCCCGACGACGCGTCCGTGGCGCCCGGCGAGGTGGTGCCCGCGGGTCGCGCCCGTCCTCAGGCGGGCGGCGGGCCGAGCAGCCCGGGACCCGCTGCCCGCAGCGCGGCGACGTAGCGCGCGTCGCGCTCGTCCGCCGGCCACGGCAGGAGCCCGTCGAGCTCCAGGGTCACCCAGCCGTGCGCGAGGGCCCAGACGTGCGTGGCGCCGCGCACCGCGTCGTCGGGGCCGGCCGCCGCGGGGTAGCCGCCGGCGGCCGCGCCCGACCGGAGCGCGTCCCGGACGGCGTCGTGCAGGACGCGGAAGGTGGGCGCCGCAGTGACCGGTGCGCTGCCGGGGTGGCTCACGCCGACGCCGGCCCGGGCGAACATCACGCGGTACGTGTGCGGCTCGGCGAGGGCGAAGCCGCGGTAGGCGACGCCGAGCGCGAGCAGGTCGCGGTCGGGGTCGCCCGTGCGGCCGGCGACGCGCAGGTGCTCCGCGAACCGGTCCGCCGCGCGGTCGCCGACGGCCCGCAGCAGGGCCTCGCGGCCGCCGAACAGGGCGTACACCGCGCTCGACGAGGTGCCCGCGCGAGTCGCGACGTCGCGCACGGTGAGCGCCGCCGGTCCCGCCTCCGCGACGACGCGCGTGGACTCGGCGAGCAGTCGGTCGCGCAGGGCGTCGTCGTGGACGCGGGGACGGGGCACGGACAGAGCGTACGTCTTGACGCGGAGTTCTGTGACGATGTTCCATAACACCGTTACCAAACTGGAGGCCGCCATGCTCGAGCTCACCGAGGCCGCGCGCACCACCGCCGGTGCCGTCGCCCTCACCGTCGTCGCCGTCGAGTCGGGGGGCTGGTTCCTCGTCCGCGTCGTCACCGGTCGCGTGCCCGCGACCGACTTCCAGCGCGCGTTCTTCCGCGCGGGGCACGCGCACGCGGGCGTCCTCGTGACGCTCGGGCTGGTGTGCCTCCTGCTGGGCGAGGCGACGTCGCTCTCCGGCGGGTGGCGCTGGCTCGCGCAGACGGGCGTGCTCGTGGCCGCCGTCCTGCTGCCCGCCGGCTTCTTCCTCTCCGCCGCCGGGGCCGGCCGGACACGGCCCAACCGGCTCGTCGTGCTCCTGCCGCTCGGCGCGCTCGCGCTCGCGGGCGGGGTCGTCACCCTCGGCGTCGGGCTGCTGCGCGGGTGACACGACGGCCGTCGGCGCGGCCGACGGTGCGGCGGGCCACGAGCCCGGCGGGCGACACGGTGCCCGGCAGCCGGGGGAGCGCGGCCCGGGCGGCTACCGTGAGGACCATGGCGACCCGTACGACCCCGACCCCCGCGCGCTCGACGCGCGCCGGCGGCTCGACGTCGTCGCGGGGCACCACGCGCGGCGGCGCGACGCGACCCGCCGGTCGTGCACCGGCCCCGCCGCGACAGCCCGCCCTCCCGCTGCGCATCGTGCGCGGCATCTGGATGGGCGGTGCGCACCTCGTGGGCGGCACCGCCCGGCGCATCGGCCGCGGCGCGCGCGACCTCGACCCCGCCCACCGCCGCGACGGCGTCGCGTTCACGCTGCTCGCGCTCGCCGTCGTCGTGGCGGCGCGCGAGTGGTGGGACCTGTCCGGCACGGCCGGCGACGTCGTGCACAACGTCGTGGCCGGCACGTTCGGCGTCGTCGGCGTGGTCGTGCCCGTCGTGCTGCTCGGCGTCGCCGTGCGGCTCATGCGTCACCCCGAGCGGGCGCAGGCCAACTCGCGCATCGGCATCGGTCTCACCGCGATCACGGTCGCCGTCTGCTCGATCGTGCACATCGCGCACGGGCGCCCCGGCACCGACGACATGGCGGCGCTCCGCGACGCCGGGGGTGTCGTCGGCTTCGGCGTCGGCACGCCGCTCGCGACGCTGCTCACGCCGGTCGTCGCGGGCCTGCTGCTCGGCATCCTCGCGTTCTTCGGCGTCCTCGTGGTCACGGCGACGCCCGTGCACCAGATCGGTCCGCGGCTGGCCGCGCTGTACCGACGGCTCACCGGCCAGCCCGACGGGCCCGTCGCGCCCGACGAGGACGACGACGCGCCGCTCGTCATCGAGGCGCTGCACAGCGCGCGGCCCGAGCCGGTCGAGAAGCCGCGGCGCAAGCCCCGCCTGCTCACGCGCAAGCCCCGCGCGCAGGAGCCCCCGGACCCCGACGACGACCGCCTCGACGAGTACGTCGGCGACGAGGCGTTCGAGCGCGCGGCCGTCGTCGACCGCACCGTGGGCGCGGCCGCGCCGGACGACCTCGACGACGCCCCCACGGCGCGCATGGACCCGGCGCCCCCGACGGCGCCCACCGCGGCCGTCGCCGCGGTCGGCACGTCCGTCGGCACCGACGTCGGGACCGAGCTCGCGGCCCCGCGCCCCACGGGCGTGCCGCGCGGCGAGCAGCCGATGCTCGAGGGCGACGTCGTCTACGTCCTGCCCACCGAGGACGCGCTCGCCAAGGGCGCGCCGCACAAAGTGCGCTCGGCCGCGAACGACCGGGTCGTCGACTCGCTCACGAACGTGCTCGAGCAGTTCCAGATCGACGCGCAGGTCACCGGCTTCACGCGCGGCCCGACGGTCACGCGGTACGAGGTCGAGCTCGGGCAGGGCGTCAAGGTGGAGCGCGTGACGGCGCTGAGCAAGAACATCGCCTACGCGGTCGCGAGCGCGGACGTGCGCATCCTGTCGCCGATCCCCGGCAAGTCGGCGATCGGCATCGAGATCCCCAACACCGACCGCGAGACGGTCGCGCTCGGCGACGTGCTGCGCTCGAGCGCCGCGAAGCGCACCGAGCACCCGATGGTCATCGGCGTCGGCAAGGACGTCGAGGGCGGGTACGTCGTCGCGAACCTGGCGAAGATGCCGCACCTGCTCGTCGCGGGCGCCACCGGCGCGGGCAAGTCGTCGTTCGTCAACTCGATGATCGTGTCGATCCTCATGCGCTCCACGCCCGACGAGGTCCGGATGATCCTCGTCGACCCGAAGCGCGTCGAGCTGACCCTGTACGAGGGCATCCCGCACCTCATCACGCCCATCATCACGAACCCCAAGAAGGCCGCCGAGGCCCTCGAGTGGGTGGTGAAGGAGATGGAGGCGCGGTACGACGACCTCGCGATGTTCGGGTACAAGCACATCGACGACTTCAACGCCGCGGTCCGCATCGGCAAGGTCAAGCCGCTGCCGGGCTCCGAGCGCAAGATCGCGACGTACCCGTACCTGCTCGTGATCGTCGACGAGCTCGCCGACCTCATGATGGTCGCGCCGCGCGACGTCGAGGCGTCGATCCAGCGCATCACGCAGCTCGCGCGCGCCGCCGGCATCCACCTCGTGCTCGCGACGCAGCGCCCGTCGGTCGACGTCGTCACCGGTCTCATCAAGGCCAACGTGCCATCGCGGCTCGCGTTCGCGACGAGCTCGCTCACCGACTCCCGCGTCGTGCTCGACCAGCCGGGCGCCGAGAAGCTCATCGGCCAGGGTGACGCGCTCTTCCTCCCCATGGGCGCGGCCAAGCCGATGCGTACGCAGGGTGCGTGGGTGTCCGAGTCGGAGATCCACGCGGTCGTCGAGCACGTCAAGGGTCAGCTGAAGCCGGTGTACCGCGAGGACGTCACCGTGCAGGCCGCGAAGAAGCAGGTCGACGACGACATCGGCGACGACCTCGACCTGCTGCTGCAGGCGGCGGAGCTCGTCGTGACGACGCAGTTCGGGTCGACGTCGATGCTGCAGCGCAAGCTGCGCGTCGGGTTCGCCAAGGCCGGCCGGCTCATGGACCTGCTCGAGTCCCGCGAGATCGTCGGGCCCTCCGAGGGCTCGAAGGCGCGCGAGGTGCTCGTGCAGCCGGACGACCTGCCGGGCACGCTCGCGCTGCTGCGCGGCGACCCGGGCGGCGCTGACGACGCGGACCTGCCGGACGACCTCGAGGAGGACGACGCCGGGCACGGTCCCGGCGCCGACTGACCGGGCGTGGGCACCGGGTCCGTGGCGCCCCTCGGCGTCGTGAGCACGGTCATCGCGGCCGTCGCGGTGGCCGCGCTCATCGCCGTCCTCGTCCTGCTGCACCGGGAGCGGACGCAGCGCCGGCGCGCGACCGGGCTGCTGGGCACCGCGCAGGAGCTGCGCCGACGGTACGACGCGCTGCAGACGGTGACGCGCGAGGGCGTGCTCGTGCAGTCGGCCGACGGTCGGGTGCTGGACCTGTCGGACCGCGCGGCCGCCATCCTCGGGGTGGGGCGCGCCGACGCGGTGGGGCGGCGCGTCGCCGAGCTGCCGCTCGCGCTCGTCGACGAGCGCGGACTGGCCGTCAGCCCCGTGTCCGTCCTGGGCCTGCGCGGCGAGGACGCCGAGCCGCTCGTCGTCGGCGTCGTGCGGCCCGGGCACGACGAGCGCCCACGCCTCGTGCGGGTGGCGGCGCAGCTCGTCGCCGAGGGCGGGGGTGCGCCGCCGACGGTCCTCACCACGCTCGTCGACGTCACGGTGCGTCGCGAGGTCGAGGTGGCCCTGTCGCGCAGCGAGACGCAGTTCCGCGTCGCGATGGAGAACGCGCCGATCGGCATGGCGCTCGTCGACCTCGACTGGCGCGTCACCGAGGCCAACGTGGCGCTCGCCGAGCTGCTCGGCACGCACGCGGCCGCCCTGCGCGGGTACCGCGTCGACGAGCTCACGGCGCCGGAGGACCGCGCCGCGCAGCGTCAGCAGCTCGACCGGCTCCTCGGCGGCGAGCAGCACCGGTTCTCGCTCGAGATGCGCTGCCGGCGCGCGGACGGGCAACTGGTGTGGGTGGTGCTCGACGCGGCGCTGGTGCGCGAGCCCGACGGCCGGCCCGACCACGTCGTGGTGCAGGTGCGCGACGCCACGGAGTCGCGCCTGCAGGCCGAGATGCTCACCCACCGGGCCATGCACGACCCGCTCACCGGGCTCGCCAACCGCACGCTGCTGCAGGAGGTGCTGCAGGCGGCGCTCGAGCAGCCCGGCGCCGTCGACCGGACGGCCGTGCTGGCGTGCGACCTCGACGGGTTCAAGGAGATCAACGACCGGTACGGGCACGCGACGGGCGACGAGCTGCTCGTGCACGTCGCGGGCGTGCTGCGGGCCGCGACCGGGACGAGCGGCACGGTGGCCCGGCTCGGCGGCGACGAGTTCGTCGTGGTCGTGCAGGAGCAGGACGCCGCGAAGGCGGTCTTCGAGGTCGCGAACCAGATCCACGCCGGCCTGCGCGAGCCGCTGCGGGTCGGGCGGCGGCGCACGCCGGTCGCCGCGAGCGTGGGCGTCGCGCTCGCCGACGCCGCGCTGGTCGAGGCGGGCGCGCCGACGCTGCTGGCCGCCGCGGACACCGCGCTGTACCGCGCCAAGGCGGCCGGGCGCGGCCGCACCGAGGTGTACGACCCGTCGATGGGCCTGTCGACCGCCACGACCCTGCACCGCGAGCTGGTCCGGGCGGTCGAGGAGGACCAGCTCGTCGTCCACTACCAGCCGATCGTCGACCTGTCCGACGGGCACGTCGTCGGGTACGAGGCGCTCGTGCGCTGGCAGCACCCGTACCGCGGGCTCCTCCTGCCCGGGGCGTTCCTGCCGCACGCGCAGGAGGCCGGGGTGTCGGTGCTGCTGGGGCAGCTCGTCGCGACGCGCGTCGTCGAGCACCTCGCGCGGACCACGGACGACGGCCGGTGGGTGTCCGTCAACGTCTCGGCCGACCAGCTCGGCGACGGCGAGCTCGCCACGCGGCTGCTCGCGGAGCTGTCGCGCCACCGCGTCGCGCCCGGCCGTCTCGTCCTCGAGCTCACCGAGTCGAGCCTCGTCGCGTCGGGCACGCGGATCCGGCACGAGCTCACGCAGCTGTCGGCCGCCGGCGTGCCGATCCTGCTCGACGACTTCGGCACGGGCGTGTCGCCCCTGTCGTACCTGCGCGACCTGCCCGTGGCCGGCGTCAAGCTCGACATGTCCTTCACGTCCGGCATCCCGCACGACCCGACCGCCGGCAAGGTCGTGCGCGCCCTCGGTGCGCTCGCCCGCGAGCTCGCGATGGTGACGATCGCCGAGGGCATCGAGCACGAGGAGCAGGCGACGCACCTGCGCCGCAGCGGCTGGCGGTACGGGCAGGGGTGGCTGTACGGCGCGGCGCAGCCGCCCGTGTGACGCGCCCGCCGTGTCGCCCGGACGCGACCGCGGGAAGCGGCCCCGGGCGGGAGCACCGCGCACGCGGCCCTAGGCTGTGACCCGTGGTCGACGTCGCTGCCTCCGTGTGGACGCCGGCGAACGTCGTCACGATGCTCCGCATCGCCGTCGTGCCGGTGTTCGCCGTGGTCCTCCTGCTCGACGGCGGTCACACCGTCGGCGGGCGTCTCCTCGCCGCCGCGCTGTTCGCCGTCGCCGCGCTGACCGACCGCCTCGACGGCTGGCTCGCACGCCGCTCCGGGCAGGTCACCGACCTCGGCAAGCTGCTCGACCCCATCGCGGACAAGCTGCTCGTCGGGACGGCGCTCGTGCTGCTGTCCTGGCTCGGCGAGCTGTGGTGGGCCGTCACGGCCGTGATCCTCGTGCGGGAGCTCGGCATCACGGTGATGCGCTTCCTCCTGCTGCGCTACGTCGTCCTGCCCGCGTCCCGCGGCGGCAAGCTGAAGACGGTCCTGCAGTCGGTCGCGATCGGCATCTACCTGCTCCCGCTCGACGCGCTCCCGGCCGCCGTCGGCTGGCTCGCCGCCGTCGTGATGGCCGCCGCGGTCGCCGTCACGCTCGTCACCGGGCTCGACTACGTGCGCACCGCCGTGCGCATCCGCCGGGCAGCCGGCGTCCCGCCCGCGGCCGGCCTGTGAGCGACGGACCGGAGCCGTCCCACGCCGCGCGGGAGCTGCTCGCGCTGCTGGCGGCCCGCGGCTGGTCGCTGGCCGTCGCCGAGTCGCTCACCGGTGGGCAGGTCACCGCGACGCTCGTCGACGTGCCTGGTGCGTCGGCGGTCCTGCGCGGCGGGGTCGTCGCGTACGCGACGGACCTGAAGGCGTCGGTGCTCGGCGTCGACGGCGACCTGCTCGCCGCGCGCGGACCCGTCGACGGCGACGTCGCGTGCGCGATGGCGGACGGGGTGCGGGTGCGGCTCGGCGCGGACGTCGGGCTGGCGACGACCGGTGTCGCGGGCCCGGGCCCGCAGGACGGGCACCCGGCGGGGACCGTGCACGTCGCCGTGGCTCGCGCCGCCGGCACGGTCAGCCGCGCGCTGCGCCTGGACGGCGACCGCGCCGCGGTGCGCGCCGGCGCCACGGCCGCCGTGCTCGCCCTGGCGGTCGAGGTGCTCGCCGACGGTGCCGGATCCTGAGGCGCGTGTCCTGAGGCGCGTGTCCTGCGGTGCGGTCCTGCCGCGCGGGTCCTGCGGCGCGACGTCCTGAGAGCCTCCTGAGATCCGCGTCCCGGGCGCCGCGCCGGGAACAACCGTCACCGCCTCGCGCGTTGGGGAGGACGTGATGAGCACTCGACCGCCTGTGCGCGGAGCCGACGCGCTCGTCGGCGGTGCGCGGTACGGTGGTCGTCTTCCGGCCGCGCGCCGACCGGGAGCGGCAGCAAGGGCGGTGGCTGCGACCACCGCCGGCAAGGGGACGGGGACGCCCACGGCGTTCCCGCCCGGTGACCGAGGACGTGACGTGAAGGGGGGAGCCCAGATGGTCGTCCTGCGACGAGAGATCGGCGACGTCCTGCGGGACGCGCGCCAGCGCCAGGGCCGCACCCTGCGTGAGGTCTCCTCGGCCGCCCGTGTCTCGCTCGGGTACCTGAGCGAGGTCGAGCGCGGGCAGAAGGAGGCGTCGTCGGAGCTGCTGAGCAGCATCTGCGACGCGCTCGACGTCCCGCTGTCCCTCGTGCTGCGCGAGGTCAGCGACCGTGTGGCCGTCGCCGAGGGCCTCCTGGTCCCGGACACGGTGCCGGCCGACCTGGCCGCCGCGGTCGACGGGCCGTCGGACGCCGGCTGGGCGCTGTCCCGGTCGGAGCTGGCCCCCGTCGGCTGACGTGGGCGTTCAGGTCTCGGGTCGCCCCGGGGTCCGCACCGCGCGCCCGCGCGCCTGACACCGCGGGCACCAGAACACGGGTCGCTGCATCGGCGGCACCCCCACCTCGTCGCGGCGGACCGGTGTGCCGCAGCGGACGCAGGGTCGCCGGTCGCGGCCGTGGACGGCCTCGACCGGGCGACCCGTCACCACCGAGCGGCGCATGAGCTCGCGGGCCGTGCGCAGGATCCGTGCCGGGTCGTCGACGACGTCGGCCGGCGTGAACGGCCACCACCGCTCGACGAAGAGCGACTCGGCCATGAAGATCGTCCCGATGCCGGCCACGACGCGCTGGTCGAGCAGCAGCTCGCCCACGGGCCGGTCGCCCTGCGCCGCCCAGCGGCGGAGCGCCTCCTCGATGCCGGGCGTCGGCAGGTCGTGCACCGGCAGGCCGGCGACCGGCACGCCCGGCGTGCCGTCGAAGTCCTCGTCGAGGACGTCGGGGCCGAGGTGGCCGACGAGAGTGCGCTCGTCGCGGGTGCGCAGGACGTCGAGCATGCCGATGTGGTGGCCGAGCGCGGTCCACCGCGCGTCCGCGAGCACGGCCCGCACGTACGGCGAGCGACCGGCGGCGCGGGGCTCGCCCGACGGCGCGACCCGCCAGTACCCGTCCATCCGCAGGTGGGTGTGCAGCGTCGTGCCGTCGTCGAACCGGGTGAGCAGGTGCTTGCCGTACGGCCGCGTGCCGAGGACGGTCCGGCCGCGCAGGTCGACCGTCGCCGCGGTCGGCCACCGCAGGTCGGAACGCACGAGCCGCTGCCCGGCGAGCGCCTGGTCGAGGCGCGCGGCGGTCCGGCGCAGGACGTCACCCTCGGGCACGGCGCACCTCCGGGCGGACGGGACCGCGCCTCACGACGCCTGCAGACGCAGGCCGCGCGGGGTGGTGACGAACCCGGCACCGGTGAGCGCCGTGGCCGCCGCGGAGGACAGCACGTCGCCCGAGAGCACCTCCGCGCCGTCGATCCGGCCGACGGTCAGGCGGCCGGCGTGCCGGCGGCGGGCGGCCTCCACGAGCGCGTCCGCGGCCCCGCCGAGCACCGCCGCGTCGTCCGAGAAGGTGAGCAGCGTGCGGCCGCCGCGCTCGAGGTAGAGCACGAGCGCGCCGTCCACGAGGACGACGAGCGCGCCGGCCTTGCGCCCGGGCCGGTGCCGGACGGTGACCTGCTCGGGCGGGTCCGGCCAGGCCAGCGCCGCACCGTACGGGTTCGCCGGGTCGGTCGCCGCGAGGACGACGACCCACGGGCCGGGCCCCTCCGGGCCGGGTGCGGCGTCCTGCGCCGCCGGGTCCCACACGTCGGGACCGGCGGGCGCCGACCACGCGGGGGCGGGCACCTCCTGCCAGGGCAGGAGCGCGCCGAGCTCGCTCGTGGTCTGCTCGCGCCGCAGCGTCGCGCGCTCGCGCGCCCGGTCGACAACCTCGGCGTCGACGCGCAGCCGGTCCACGGCACCGGGCAGCGCGAACTGCGAGCCGCCGAGGCGCTCCACGAAGTAGCCGCGGCGCACCTGCCCCGACTGCTCGAGCGCGGACAGGACGCGGTAGACGTCGGCGAACCGGCCGGAGACCTGCTCCGCCGGCGCGACCGCGCGCGTCAGCACGCCGTGCCGGTCGAGGAGCTGGGCGGCGAGCGCGTGCGCGCGCACCGTGGGGTCGGGCTCCCGCGCGGGCAGCAACGACCAGCGACCGGCACCCGAGCCCTGCACCGCCGTCGCGCCGAGCGCCCGGACGCCCCCGGTGCCCGCCCCGGCGGTCGGCCCCGTCATGCCGAGCCGTGCGCCGGCGCGCAGCCCGAGCCGCGGGCGCAGGGGGCGTCCGCGCGCCGGCGTCGAGCGCGTCCGGTGGGCGGTGCTGCCGGTGCCGAGCCACGCCCGCAGCGGGCCCAGGCCGTCGTTGGTGACGCGGCCCGCCCAGACGAGGTCCCACAGGGCGTCCAGCACGCCGGACGCCGCGGGCGGGCCGTCGTCGTCGTCGGCCGGGAGCCACAGGGCGGTGACGCGCTCGACGAGCGGGCCGAGGAACCACGCACCGCCGCCCTCGAGCGCCGCGAGCACGGCGCGGTGGACCGGGCCGGACGCGGGCGCGTCGGGGTCGTCGAGGTCGGTGACCGGCGCGAGCGTGAGGTCGGCGACCGAGGTCGGGTGCAGCGACACGAGCCCGTCGTGGCCGGCCAGCGCCGCGTGGCCGGCCCAGAGCACCTCACCGGCGGCGGTGAGCTCGTCGAGCATCGCCGGGGCGTAGTCCGGGACGCGCGCGGGCAGGACGTGCGTCTCGAGCGCCGACGCCGGCACGGCGAACCCGGCGAGCTGCTCGACGGCGCGCGCCACCGCGTCGACGCCGCGCAGCCCCGACCCGCCGGCCGCGCGCCGGCCGCTGGGCTGCACGCCCTGCCAGCGCGGCAGGAAGACGCCGACGGCCTGCGGGTCCACCGGCTCGACCTGCGCCCGCAGCGCGGCGAGCGAGCGCCGCCGCAGGGTCCGCAGCACGTCCGCGTCGCAGAACTCGTCGCCCGTGCCGCCGAGCACGTCGGGCCGCAGCCGGCCCTGGACGAGCACGCCCTGCACCTCCAGCCGGCGCAGCGTCTCGGTCACCACCGCGACGCCCAGCCCGAACCGGGCTGCGACGGCCGACGCGGGGAACGGCCCGTGCGTGCGTGCGTGCCGGCGCAGCAGGTCGCCCAGCGGGTCGGGGAGCACCTCGGTGAAGACCTCCGGGACACCGACGGGTAGCGCGACACCGAGCGCGTCCCGCAGCCGGCCCGCGTCCTCGACGGCGGCCCACTGGTCGGCACGGTCGGGCGGCAGGCCGCCCACGCGGACCCGGATCGCGCGCCGGGCCGCTGCGAGCTCGTCGAGCCACCCCGGCACCTCGGCGCGGGCCTCCGCCCGGGTGCGCGCCGCGACCTCGCCGGCGGTGAGCGGGCCGTGCCGGCGCAGCACGTCGGCGACCTGCTCGAGCGTCCCGGCCTGACGGTCGGGGGCCGTGCCGGACAGCTCCGCCTCCGTCCGCTCGACGGCCTCGGGGTCGAGCAGGTCGGCGAGCTGCGACTCGCCGCCCTGACCGAGCAGCTCCGCGAGCAGCGTGGGGTCGAGGGTGAGGGCCGCGGCGCGCCGCTCGGCGAGCGGGGCGTCGCCCTCGTAGAGGAACTGCGCGGTGTAGCCGAACAGCAGGGACTGGGCGAACGGGCTGGGGTGCGGTGTCGTCACCTCGACCACCCGCACGCGACCGGAGCCGACGTCGCGCATGAGCGTCGCGAGCGCGTCGGTGTCGAAGTCGTCCTGGAGGCACTCGCGCACGGCCTCGAGCAGGATCGGGAAGTCGGGGTAGCGCGACGCGACGCCCAGCAGCTGCGCCGAGCGCTGCCGCTGCTGCCACAGCGGCTGCCGGCGGTCGGGGCGGCGCCGCGGCAGCAGCAGCGCGCGGCCGGCGGCCTCGCGGAAGCGCGCCGCGAACATCGCGGACGCGCCGAGCTCGTCCCGCACCGACGCGACGACCTCGTCCGGGTCGAGCAGCAGGTCGTCCAGGCGGACGGCCGGCCCGTCGGGCGCCGCCGGGGCGTCGCCCCACGGGTCGCCGGCGCCGTCCAGCAGGTCGGGCAGGCGCAGCACGATCCCGTCGTCCGCGTGCATGACGGCCGCGTCGACGCCGTAGCGCTCGCGCAGCCGGGCACCGAGCACCAGGGCCCACGGGGCGTGCACGCGCGCGCCGTACGGCGAGTGCAGCACGATGCGCCAGTCGCCGAGCTCGTCGCGGAACCGCTCGACGACCAGCACGGTGTCGCTCGGCACCTGGCCGGTCGCCTCCTGCTGCTCGCGCACGTACGCCAGCAGGTTGTCCGCCGCCCAGGGGTCCAGGCCGGCGCCCTCGACGCGTGCCCGCGCGCCCGCCGGGGGCAGCGCCAGCACCTCGCGCACCCAGGCGCCGACGGCGCGGCCGAGCTCGGCGGGACGGCCCGGCGCGTCGCCCTTCCAGAACGGCAGGCGCCCCGGCACGCCGGGCGCCGGTGTGACGAGCACGCGGTCGGGCGTGATGTCCTCGATGCGCCACGTGCTCGACCCGAGCGTGAACGTGTCGCCGACGCGGGACTCGTAGACCATCTCCTCGTCGAGCTCGCCGACGCGCTTGCCGCCGCGCAGGCGGCCGCCCGTGCGCTCGGCGTCCGCGGGCACGTCGGACGCGCCGCCGTCGCCCGCGAGGAAGACGCCGAAGAGGCCGCGGTCCGGGATCGTGCCGCCGCTCGTGACCGCGAGGCGCAGCGCGCCGGGGCGGCCGCTGAGCACGTCCCGGACCCGGTCCCAGACGACGCGCGGGCGCAGCTCGGCGAACTCCTCCGACGGGTACCGGCCGGCCAGCATGTCGAGGACGGCCCGCAGCGTCGCCTCGCCGAGGGTGGCGAAGGGCGCCGCGCGGCGCACGACCCGGGCGAGGTCGTCGACCGTCCAGTCCTCCACCGCGACCATCGCGACCACCTGCTGGGCGAGCACGTCGAGCGGGTTCGTCGGCACGTGCAGCGCCTCGAGCTCGCCCGCCCGCATGCGCAGCGCGGTCACCGCCGCGGGCACGAGCTCGCCCCGGTACGTGGGGAACACGACCCCGTGGGACACCGCGCCGACCTGGTGGCCGGCGCGCCCGACGCGCTGGAGCCCGCTCGCCACGGACGGCGGCGCGCCGACCTGCACGACCAGGTCGAGGGCGCCCATGTCGATGCCGAGCTCGAGGGAGCTCGTCGCGACGACCGCCGGCAGCCGCCCGGCCTTCAGCTCCGACTCCGTGCGCGTGCGCTCCGCCCGGCTCATCGACCCGTGGTGCGCGCGCGCGACGATCGCGGCGGCGTCGCGCGTGTCGACGCCCACCGCGGTGCCGCTCTGCGCCGGTGCGGCCGCCGGCTGCAGCGCCCCGGGGTCGGGCAGCTCCACGCCCTGCCGCTCGGTCCACACCTCGTTGATGCGCGCGGTGAGCCGTTCGGCGCCGCGGCGGGAGTTGGTGAACACGAGCGTCGAGCGGTGCGCCGCGACCAGGTCGACGACCCGCTCCTCGACGTGCGGCCAGATCGACGCGCGCGGCGTGCCGTCGGCCCGCCCGCTGAGGTCCCCGTCGCCGAACCCGCCGTCGTCCGCCGGGGCCGACGCGCCGGGCGCCGGGCCGCTGCCCCGCGCGGCCGACGCGAGGTCGCCGAGGTCGGGCACCGGCACGACGACGTCGACCTCGATGACCTTCTGGGACGGCGGCTGCACGACCGTCACGCGGCGGCCCCCGTCGGCGGGGGTCCGGGCGCCGCCCAGGAACGACGCGACCGCGTCGACGGGGCGCACGGTGGCGGACAGCCCGACCCGTTGCGCCGGCCCGGGCCCGCCCTCGCGCTCGAGCAGCGCGTCGAGCCGCTCCAGGGACAGGGCGAGGTGCGCGCCGCGCTTGGTGCCCACGACGGCGTGGATCTCGTCGAGCACGACCGTCCGCACGCCCGCCAGGCCGGCCCGCGCGGCCGACGTCAGCACGAGGTACAGCGACTCGGGCGTCGTGATGAGGATGTCGGGCGGCGTCGTGGCGAAGGCGCGGCGCTCGGCCGGTGGCGTGTCGCCCGTGCGGATGCCCACGGTGACGTCGGGGAGGTCGCGGCCGCGCCGCGTCGCCGCCTGCCGGATGCCGACGAGCGGCGAGCGCAGGTTGCGCTCGACGTCGGTGGCGAGGGCCTTGAGCGGCGAGACGTAGAGCACGCGGCAGCGCTGCACCGGGTCCTCCGGCGGGTCGCCCGTGAGCAGGCCGTCGAGCGCCCAGAGGAAGGCCGCGAGCGTCTTGCCGGAGCCGGTGGGCGCGACGACGAGCGCGTGGTCGCCGCCGGCGACGGCCTCCCACGCGCCCGCCTGCGCGGCGGTCGGCGCCGCGAACGCGCCGGTGAACCAGTCGCGCGTGGGGGCGGAGAAGCGGTCGAGCACCACCGGGCCATTGTGGTGGCAGGGTCCGACAACCGCGCGGGGCGCGTCCGGCGCCGCCGACCGCCGTGCCGCCCGGTGCCGCGCCGTGCCGCCCGGTGCCGCCGACGGCCGCGGGCGGTGGCAGGCTGGTGGGGTGAGGTACCGCGAGCTGACCGACCTGGTCGACGACGTCCTGGGGCCCGTGCAGGGGCGCCTGATGATGGACGAGCTCGTCCTCGACGCGCTCGGCAACCGCACGGGTGCGCGGGCGCTCGCCGAGGGCGTCGAGCCCCGGGCGGTGTGGCACGCGCTGTGCGACGCGCTCGACGTGCCCGAGTCCCGGCGGTGGGGGAGCGACCCGCACCGGCAGGCACCGCCGCGCCGGCGCTGACGGCCCGCGGCGAGGGCCCGGCGCGCACGAGGTCGGCGCCGACCGGGCCGGTGCGGCGGCGCGCCGCGTGTCGCGACGCCTGGTCGAACACCTGTTCGGCTATGGTGGTCGCAGGTGACGACGACCGAGCCGTCCCCAGCCCCGCGCGGCACCACCGCCGTCCACGGGTCACGGGGCGTCCGGCCGGGATGTCGGTGGTCGGGCATACCGTCGCCTGCGACACAAGGACCAGTCCCCGCAGGTGCAGCGCGACGCTGCTCGAACACGACGAGGTAGACATGCCCGCTCCGGACCGCGCCAAGGCCCTCGAGGCCGCTCTCGGCCAGATCGACCGCCAGTTCGGCAAGGGATCGGTGATGCGCCTCGGTGACGACGGCCGCGCACCGGTCGAGGTCATCCCCACCGGCTCCGTCGCCCTCGACGTGGCCCTGGGCATCGGCGGCCTCCCGCGGGGCCGCATCATCGAGGTGTACGGGCCGGAGTCCTCCGGCAAGACGACGGTCGCGCTGCACGCGGTCGCCAACGCGCAGAAGGCGGGCGGCATCGCGGCGTTCATCGACGCCGAGCACGCGCTCGACCCGGAGTACGCCAAGAAGCTCGGCGTCGACACCGACGCGCTCCTCGTCGCCCAGCCGGACAACGGCGAGCAGGCGCTCGAGATCATGGACACGCTGATCCGCTCCGGCGCGATCGACATCATCGTCATCGACTCGGTCGCGGCGCTCGTGCCGAAGGCCGAGATCGAGGGCGAGATGGGTGACTCGCACGTCGGTCTGCAGGCCCGTCTGATGTCGCAGGCGCTGCGCAAGATCACCGGTGCCCTCAACGCGTCGGGCACCACGGCGATCTTCATCAACCAGCTGCGCGAGAAGATCGGCGTGTTCTTCGGCAGCCCGGAGACCACCACCGGTGGCAAGGCCCTGAAGTTCTACGCCTCGGTGCGCATGGACATCCGCCGCATCGAGACCCTCAAGGAGGGGACCGACGCGGTCGGCAACCGCACGCGCGTCAAGGTCGTGAAGAACAAGATGGCGCCGCCGTTCAAGCAGGCGGAGTTCGACATCCTCTACGGCGTGGGGATCTCCCGCGAGGGGTCGCTGATCGACCTCGGCGTCGAGCACGGGTTCATCCGCAAGTCGGGTGCGTGGTTCACGTACGAGGGCGACCAGCTCGGCCAGGGCAAGGAGAACGCGCGTCGGTTCCTGCGCGACAACCCCGACCTGGCGGAGGAGATCGACAAGAAGATCAAGGAGAAGCTCGGTATCGGGGCGCGCGTCGACGCACCGGCCGAGGTCGACTTCTGAGCCCGCGGACGGGCGACGGGGTTGGCCGGTCCGCGGCGGCACGACGCCGCGGCCGGCCCGCCCCCGAGCCGCCCGAGGACGGTGCCGCGGCCGCCGACGCCGAGCCCGACCCCGAGTCGGTGGCGCGCGCGATCGTCCTGCGGCAGCTGAGCGCGGCGCCGCGCAGCCGCGCCCAGCTCGAGGACGCGCTCGCGCGACGCGACGTGCCGGAGGAGGTCGCGGTCCGCGTCCTCGACCGCTTCACCGAGGTGGGGCTGATCGACGACGAGGAGTACGCGCGGATGCTCGTCCGCTCGCGGCACCGCGAGCGAGGCCTCTCCCGCCGCGCGCTCGGCACGGAGCTGCGCCGCAAGGGCATCGACGACGAGACGGCCGCCGCCGCGCTCGAGGAGGTCGACGGCGACGACGAGGAGCAGGCCGCGCGCGAGCTCGTCGCCAAGAAGCTGCGCGCCACGGCGTCCCTCGCGACGGAGGTGCGCGTGCGCCGCACGTACGCGGCGCTCGCGCGCAAGGGATACCCGCCCGGGCTCGTCGCCGGGCTGGTGCGCGAGGCGCTCGCCGTGGAGGGCGCCGCCGACGACGCCCCCCGCTGGTCCGACGCGGAGGGCTGACCGAGGCGACGCCGCAGGTCGCGTGCGGGCATCCCGCCGACGTGCGCGAGGGTGGACGAGCCGCGCCCACGGCACGGCGCGTCGGCGCACGGGCCGGTCTGCGCGACAATGGGGGCCCCGTCGGCGCTCGGCCGGCCGGTCCGGGAGGACACGTGGAGCAGGCAGCGATCGTCATCGTCGTGGGGCTGCTCGGTGCCTGCCTCGTCGCCCTCGTGCTCGTCATGCTGGCCCGCCGGGAGGCCGACGCCCAGCGCCGGCAGGCCGGCGAGGACGTGGCCCGCATCAAGGACGAGGCGCGCGCGCTGCTCGCCGATGCCGAGCGCCGCCAGCAGCGCATCGCCGACCGGGAGCGCGAGCTGGCGGGGGAGCGGTCCGAGCTCGTCGACCTCGAGCGCCGCACCCGCGCGCAGGCCGACGCCCTCGCCGAGGCGCAGCGCGCCGGCGCCCGCGCCGTCGACAAGGCCGAGCGCACGGCCGCACGCACCCTCGCGGACGCGGAGCGCGCGGCGAACGCGCGGCTCGTCGCCGCGCGCGAGGAGGCCCGGCAGGAGCTCGAGGCCACCAGCGGGCTCACCCAGGAGGAGGCGCGCGCCGAGCTGACGCGCCGCATCGCCGAGCAGGCCGCCAACGACGCCGCCGCCCAGGTCCGTCGCGTCGAGGCCACCGCACGCCGCACCGCCGACGCCCGCGCCCGCCGCATCGTGACCGCGGCCGTGCACCGCCTCGCCGTGCCGACCAGCGCGCAGCACGTCGTGACGATCCTGCCGCTGCCGTCCGACGAGATGAAGGGCCGGATCATCGGCAAGGAGGGGCGCAACATCCGCCACTTCGAGGCCCTCACCGGCGTGAACGTGCTCGTCGACGAGACACCCGACTCCGTGGTGCTGTCCTCGTTCGACGCCGAGCGGCGCGAGGTCGCGCAGGTCGCCCTCGAGACGCTCATGGCCGACGGCCGCATCCACCCGCAGCGGATCGAGGCGGCGTACGCCGAGGCGCTCGCCGGCGCCGACGAGCGCCACGACGCGGCCGGCCACGACGCCGCGGAGCGCGCCGGCGTGGACGGCCTGCACCCCGACGTCGTGCGGACCATGGGGCGGCTGCGGCTGCGCACGTCCTACGGGCAGAACGTCCTCGAGCACCTCGTGGAGAGCGCGCAGGTGGCGGCCGCGATGGCGGCGGAGATCGGCGCCGACGTCGACGTCGCCCGCCGTGGCGCCTTCCTGCACGACCTGGGCAAGGCGCTCACCGCCGAGGTCCCCGGCACGCACGCCGCCGTCGGTGCCGACCTCGCGCGGCGCTGTGGCGAGTCGGACGCGGTCGTCAACGCCATCGCCGCGCACCACGACGAGGTGCCGCCCGCGACCGTCGAGGCGGTGCTCGTGCAGGCCGCCGACGCGATCTCCGCGTCCCGCCCGGCGGCCCGCCGCCAGGACGTCGACCAGTACGTCGAGCGCATGGGCAGCCTCGAGGCGCTCGTCGCCGAGCACGACGGCGTCCGCCGCGCGCTGGCGATGGCCGCCGGCCGGGAGGTACGCGTCGTCGTGGAGCCGGACGAGGTGACGGACCGCGACCTGCCGCAGCTCGCGACGGCGATCGCCCGGCACATCGAGTCCGACCTCACCTACCCGGGCGAGATCAAGGTGACCGTCGTCCGCGAGCTCCGCGCGAGCGCGACGGCCGGCTGACGCCGCCGCGCACGCGCGGGCACCGCGTCAGGGGGTGATGCGTCCGGTCGTCGCCCCGGTGGCGCCGTCACCGACGGTCGCGGCGATCTCCGGCGGCGCCGCCGTGCGCCGCGACCGCCCCTGCAGGCGCATCGCGAGGCGCGACAGCGTGATGTTCACCAGCAGGTAGACGCCGGCGCCCACCGTGAACAGGGCGACGAGCGAGGCGTTGCCGAAGAAGTAGGTGTTGTTCTGGATCGTCTTCAGCAGCTCCTCGTAGCCGACGATGAAGCCGAGCGACGAGTCCTTGAGCAGCACCACGAGCTGGGCGACGAGGCTCGGCAGCATGGTGCGCAGCGCCTGCGGCAGCAGCACGAGGCGCAGCGTCTGCGCGCGGCTGAGGCCGACGGCGAGGCCGGCCTCGGTCTGCCCCTTCGGCAGGGCCGCGAGCCCCGCGCGGACGATCTCCGCGATGATCGCCATGTTGTAGACGACCAGCCCGAACACCACGGCGCTGAACGCGTCCCAACCGAACGCGAGCAGGGCGAACAGCATGACGAGCAGCACGGGCAGGCCTCGGAACAGCTCGATCACCGCGGTGGCGACCCAGCGCAGCCACGCGACGCGGGTGGTGCGCCACACCGCGAGCAGCAGCCCGAGGAGCAGCGCGAGCGGCGCCGCGAGCGCGGCGGCGCGCAGCGTCGCGCCGAGGCCGGTGACGAGGAGGCTGCGCCACACGTCGGCGGCGGACTGGCCCATGGGCGGGTCGTGCAGCACGGCCCACCGCTCGGGGGCGAAGACGCCGCGGCCGGCGGCGTACCAGGCGCCGAGGCCCAGGACCACGAGGACCAGGAGGCCGGCGACGACCGACCCGATGCGTTCGCGCCGCCGGGCGGCCGGGCCGGGGACGTCGTACAGGACGGAGCTCATCGGGCGAACGCCACCCTCCGCTCGAGGGCGCCGGCCAGCTGGCCGGCGGGGATGGTGATGACCAGGTAGAACAGCGCGACGCCGACCAGCACCATGATCGAGTCCGCGGGGTTGCCTTGCGCCAGGCGGCGGCCGGTCGCCATGAGCTCCACCACCGCGAAGCCCGCCGCGACCGACGTGTTCTTCGCGAGCGCGATGATCACGTTGATGAGCGGCGGGATCACCGACCGCACGGCCTGGGGGAGCACCACCGACGTGAGCGTCTGCCCGAAGGTGAGCCCGATCGCGCGCGCCGCCTCGGCCTGGCCGACGCCGACGGAGTTGATGCCGGAGCGGACGGCCTCGGCCACGAACGCCGACGTGTACAGCGTCAGCGCGAGCACCGCGGCGGCGTAGCCGAACAGCCGGAACGGCGTGAACTGCGGCAGCACGTACACGGTGAAGAAGAAGACGAGCGTCAGCGGCGTGTTCCGCAGGAGCTCGGTGTAGACGGCGCCGAACGCGCGCAGCGAGCCGAGCGGCGAGACGCGCAGCATCGCGACGAGGGCGCCGACGACGAGGGCACCGGCGCCCGCCACGAGCGTCAGCTGCAGGCTGAGGCGGAAACCGGCGAGGTACGCCGGCATGTTGTCGGCGATGACCGAGGGGTCCACGCACGTCCTCCGGGAGCAGGGTCGGTGGGGCACGTCACGGCCGGGGCGCCACGACGGGCGCCCCGGCCGCGGGTGTCAGTAGCGGTCGACGGCCGGGGGCTCCGGCGTCGGCAGGACCGTGCCGGCCGTCTCCGTCCAGGCCTGCTCCCAGCTGCCGTCCTCGAAGCTCTCCTCGAGGACGTCGTTGATCCACATGCGGAAGTCGGTGTCGTCGAGCGCCAGGCCGATGCCGTAGGGCTCCTCGGTGAAGGGCTCGCCGCGGACCTCGAGGTCCGGGTTCTGCGCCGCGAAGCCGGCGAGGATCACGTTGTCGGTGCTGATCGCGTCGACCTGGCCGTTGCGCAGCGGCTCGATGCAGTCGGAGTACGCCTGCAGGGCCTGCACCTCGGCCTCGGGGTAGTTCTCGATGAGGTTCGCCTCGGGCGTGGAGCCCGAGACCGTGCAGACGCGCTTGCCGGCGAGGTCGTCGGGGCCCTGGATGTCCTCGTTCTCGGTGAGCGTGAGGATCGACTGCCCGGCCTCGTAGTACGGGCCCGCGAACGACACGACCTCCTTGCGGGTGTCGTTGATCGTGTAGGTCGCGATGACGATGTCCACCTGGCCCGACTGGATGAACGGCTCGCGGTTGGCCGACACCGTCTCGACCCACTCGATGTCGTCCTCGGCGATGCCCAGCTTGCCGGCGATGATCTTGCCGATCTCGACGTCGAAGCCGGTCGGCGTGCCGTCCGGCCCGCGCAGCCCGAACAGCGGCTGGTCGAACTTCGTGCCGATGGTGATGGAGCCCTCCTCGGCGAGCGCCGCCATCGTGGAGCCCTCCGGGAAGTCGGCCGGCGCCTCGCTGGCGGTGCCGCCGCCGGTGGTCTCCTCCGCCTCGACGGCGTCGTCCCCGCCGCCGGAGCAGGCGGCGAGGGCGAGCGTGGACACGGACAGCAGGGCGATGAGCCCGGTGCGAGCGGATCGCATGTGCATCTCCTTCGGTCGCGGCGGCGCGGGTGGCGCCGCCGGAGGGACGGTCCGGCGTGTCGTGCCGTGGTGCGGGCGGCGCGGCCGGTCGGCCACGCCGGCCCGGCGTCAGTGGGTGAGGATCTTCGACAGGAAGTCGCGCGCCCGCTCGCTGCGGGGCGCGGTGAAGAACGTCTCCGGGTCCGCCTCCTCGACGACCTGGCCGGCGTCCATGAAGACGACGCGCTGCGCCGCGCGCCGTGCGAAGCCCATCTCGTGGGTGACGACGACCATCGTCATGCCGTCGCGCGCGAGGCCGACCATGACGTCGAGGACCTCGTTGATCATCTCCGGGTCGAGCGCGGAGGTCGGCTCGTCGAACAGGAGCGCCTTCGGGCGCATCGCGAGCGCGCGGGCGATGGCGACGCGCTGCTGCTGGCCGCCGGACAGCTGCGCCGGGTACTTGTCGGCCTGGTTGGCGACGCCGACGCGCTCGAGCAGCTCCATCGCCGTCGTGCGCGCCTCGGCGGGCTTCACCTTCTTCGCCTTGACCTGGCCCAGCGTGACGTTCTCCAGCACCGTCTTGTGCGCGAAGAGGTTGAACGACTGGAAGACCATCCCCACGTCGGCCCGCAGCCGCGCGAGCGCGCGCCCCTCGGCCGGGATCGGCTCGCCGTCGATGGTGATGGTGCCCGCGTCGATCGTCTCGAGGCGGTTGATGGTCCGGCAGAGCGTCGACTTGCCGCTCCCGGACGGGCCGATGACGACGACGACCTCGCCGCGGTGCACGGTCAGGTCGATGTCGCGCAGCACGTGGAGGCTGCCGAAGTGCTTGTTCACGCCGGACAGGACGATGAGCGGGTCACCGGTCGGGCGGGTCGTCGGGGCGGTGGGCTCGGCGGTCGTGCTGTCGGCCATCCCCCGAACCTACGGGTGCTGTGTTGCGTCCGCCACGGTCGCACGTCACGAACCGGTAACGCCCTGGTCATGTGTCCGACCGTGCCGCGACGCCCCGGGGCGGGGCGGCACCGGGCCGGCGACGCGCCGACGTACCCTGGTGGGCGATGTCCACGACCCTGCCCGCCCCCGTCGTCGCCCCGGCCCCCGCCGCTGCCGACCTCGCGGCCGCGACCCCGCCGCAGCCGGCGCGCACCTACCTGGTGAAGACGCTCGGCTGCCAGATGAACGTCCACGACTCGGAGCACATGGCCGGCATGCTCGAGGAGGCCGGCTACGTGCCGGCGCCCGCGGCCGACGCCGCGGCGGAGGACGTCGACGTCATCGTCATCAACACGTGCGCGGTGCGCGAGAACGCCGCCGACAAGCTGTACGGCAACCTCGGCCGGCTCGCGGGCCAGAAGCGGTCGCGGCCCGGCATGCAGATCGCCGTGGGCGGCTGCCTCGCGCAGAAGGACCGCGCCGGCATCGTCGAGCGCGCGCCGTGGGTCGACGTCGTGTTCGGGACGCACAACCTCGACGTGCTGCCGACCCTGCTGGAGCGCGCGCGGCACAACGCGCGCGCCGAGGTCGAGATCGCCGAGTCGCTGCAGGTCTTCCCCTCGACGCTGCCCACGCGCCGCGAGTCGGTCTACGCCGGGTGGGTGTCCATCAGCGTGGGCTGCAACAACACGTGCACCTTCTGCATCGTCCCGCACCTGCGCGGCAAGGAGCGCGACCGCCGGCCCGGCGAGGTGCTCGCCGAGGTGGAGGCGCTCGTCGGCCAGGGCGCGATCGAGGTGACGCTGCTCGGGCAGAACGTGAACTCCTACGGCGTGGAGTTCGGCGACCGGCAGGCGTTCGCGAAGCTGCTGCGCGCGGCCGGCGCCGTCCCCGGGCTGGAGCGGCTGCGGTTCACGTCCCCGCACCCCGCCGCGTTCACGGACGACGTCGTCCACGCGATGGCGGAGACGCCGACGGTCATGCCGCAGCTGCACATGCCCCTGCAGTCCGGCTCCGACCGCGTCCTGCGCGCGATGCGCCGCTCGTACCGGTCCGAGCGGTTCCTCGGCATCCTCGACCGCGTGCGCGCCCTGATCCCGGACGCCGCGATCACGACCGACATCATCGTGGGGTTCCCCGGCGAGACCGAGGAGGACTTCGCCGAGACGCTGCGCGTGGTGGAGGCGTCCCGGTTCTCGTCCGCGTTCACGTTCCAGTACTCGCCGCGCCCGGGCACGCCCGCGGCCGACCTGCCCGACCAGCTGCCGAAGGCTGTCGTCCAGGAGCGGTACGAGCGCCTGGTCGCGCTGCAGGAGCGCATCTCCTGGGAGGAGAACCAGGCGCAGGTCGGGCGGACCGTCGACGTGCTCGTCGCCGAGGGGGAGGGCCGCAAGGACGGCGCCACCGCGCGCCTGTCGGGACGCGCTGCCGACAACCGGCTCGTCCACCTGTCGCTGCCCGCCGACCTGCCCGCCGACGCCGCGCCGCGCCCCGGCGACCTCGTCACCGTGGACGTCACGCACGCCGCGCCGCACCACCTCGTCGCGGACTCCGCGCTGACCGGCGGCTCGTTCGCCGTGCGGCGCACCCGTGCCGGCGACGCGTGGGAGCGCCGGGCGTCGGGCGCGGAGGAGCACACGCACGGCGGTGCGGGCGGCGGCTGCGGCACGGGTGCCGCGCCGACCGGGCCGGTCGTCCTCGGGCTGCCGTCGGTCGGGCTGCCCGTCCGCTGACGGCCCGCGCTCGGCGCAGGTACGCGGCACGGGCACGCCGCGCCCACCGGGCGGTCGGTGCCGCCGCGCCCCGCGGTCAGTTGTCGGGGATGTCCGGCGGCGTGCCGCCCTCGCCGGGCACGACCGGCTCGAGCGCCGCGAACAGCTGCACGCCGGTGCCGAGCCCGCACGCCAGCAGCTGCGCGAGCTGCACGTCCGTGACCCCCGGCTCGAGGTCCGCGGAGACCTCGGCGTAGACGGCGAGCACGCCGTCCTCCTCGCGCACGTACGCCTTCGGCCAGATCCGCTCGCGGTTCCAGTCGTTGATGGCGAGCGCGAGGGCACGCCGCTGCTCGAGCGGGAGCGTGCGGTGCCAGCGCCCGCGCACCTGCAGGATCTCCTGCTGCTCGCCGAGCAGCAGGAACCAGAACCGGCTGCCGTCCCACGTCCCCGTGAGGTCGCCGTCCTCGTCCACGACGAACCGGTAGCCGCGCGCCAGGAGGTAGTCGGCGACGCGGTCGCGCGTGAGGAGGCGGGGCAGCTCGCCGTCCGACGGCTCCCGCTTGGTCGGCTTCGGCAGCCCGCCGAGCACCCGCAGCAGCCACCCGGGCCCGCTCACGGGGCGACCCCCGCCGGGTCCGGGTACCGCTCGTCGAGCGCGTCGAAGAGCATGCTGCCGGTGGACAGCCCGCAGAACAGGATCTGGCTGAGCTGCGCGTCGGTCGCGCCGTGCTCGAGGTCGGTGGCGACCTCCGCCACCACGTGCACGCGCCCGTTGTCACGCACGCGGACGTACGCCTTCGGCCAGATGCGCTCGGCGTTCCACTCGTTGCACAGGTCGAGCACCTCCTCGAGGCGTTCGATCGCCAGCTCGCGGTGCCACTGCCCGCGCACCTGGAGGATCTCCGCCTGCTCGCCGAACAGGAAGAAGTAGAAGAGCCGTCCCCGCCACAGCCCGCCGAGGTCGCCGTCGTTGTCCACGAAGTAGCTGAAGTGGTTCTCCGTCATCCACGCCGCGATACGGGCGGGCGAGACGGCCGCCGGCGTGGTGACGCCGGTCTCGGCGGTGCCCAGCTCGCGGGCCAGCAGCGCCGCGACGCGGGCGTGCAGCTCGCCGTCGTCGTCCACCGGGGCCACGGACACCTCGGCACGCGTCCTCGGCCGTCCGCGCCCCCACCAGCGGCGTGCGCGATCCCCGAACGACACCATGCGCACGACCCTACCCGGCGGCACCGACGGTGCGACCGGCGCCGCCCGGACGGGCACCGGTCCCGCCGGCGCGGCCTCCCGACGCCGGCCGCCGTCGACGACCACGCGTGCGTCCGCGCGCCCCGGTGCGGCTACCGTCGTCGCGTGCTCGTCGCCGCCGCGTTCGTCCCCGACACCGTGCTGCTCCTGCCCGGGGCGGCGGGCGGGGCGGGCGGCCCACTCCGCCGACAGCGTGGTCAGGTCGAGGACGACGTCCTGCCGCGGGCCGGCGACCCAGCCCGCCTGCGCGGTCTC
>NZ_JBFTEP010000013.1:0-44738 GCF_047229365.1 Cellulomonas pasadenensis
CGCCGGCGCCGAGGCCGACGAGCGCCGCGGCGGCCGCGGCGAGCAGACCGACCTGCGCACCGGTGGCCGCGAGGACCTCGGAGCGCTCGGCCGGGGCGGCGTCGACGGCCGAGAGGACGTCGCTGCGCGGCGGCGCCGTGAGGCACTGCGGCGACGACGGCGGGTAGGCGACCGTGACGGTGGTGGACGGGTTGACGTCGAAGCGGACGGTGACGTCGGGGCGGACCCAGTCGTACTCGTCGCCCTGCACCCACGTGCCGCCCTCGAGGCGCCAGCCGGGCCAGTCGGCGCCAGCGCCGTCGGCGCCGACGACCGCGCCGGGCCACAGGACGCTGCCGTCGAGCGGCTGGTCCGCGTAGACGACGTCGTCCCCGCCGGGGTTGACCCAGGTGACGTCGACGGTGCTGCTCGACGAGCCGACCGCGGTGAGCACGTAGCGCAGCCGCGGGACGTCCTCGTCGCACACCGGCGAGAGGGTGGTGACGACGATTTCGCAGGGCAGCGGTGCCCCGTAGTCGTCGACGCCGCGCTGGCAGTCGTCCGTCGGCGCCGGCGTCGGTGCCGGCACGGCGGAGGCGACGGACGGGGCGAGGCCGACCGACGCGAGGAGAAGGGCCGCCGCTGCAGCGGCCCGGACGGTGTGGCGCATGGCGACTCCCGACATCGATCCGGACATTTCGGAATCATCTTCGCGTCGGCATCGCCGGATGCGGTGGACCCGAACGGGTGATCCTGTCCGGTTCGTCCGATTTCACCCGCCGCCCGGTGCGACCGCCCGGCGCCTCACGGGCAGCGGAACGACGCCTCGCCGGGCGACGACACGGTCGGCGTGGTCCACACCGTGACGCCGCCGTCGTGCAGCGGCAGGTCGACGGCGACCTCCTGGCGGGCGCCGGGTGCCAGCACGGACGCCACCTGCTGCACGTCGCGCCCCGCCACGGTGCTGCCTGCCCCGCCGACCGGAGCGCCGTCGCGGCGCAGCGCCACCGGTCCCGCACCGACCGGCGACCACACCGAGACGGTCGTCGTGAGGGTGCCGAGGGGCACGCCGAGGTCGGGCGACCCGGCGATGTACCGCCCGAACGTGGCCACGTCCGCGGGCGGCCGGAAGTCGAGGGACAGCACGGCGGTGACGCGCGGCGACGGGCCGTCGCAGCGCGCGTCGCGGAACGTCACGGCGGTGGTGAGGTCGACGCCGAGCTTGCCCTGGCTGACGTCGTCGAGGAAGACGCCCGCCGCGCCGGCGAACGGCGGTGCGAGGAACCCGCCGCCGACGACCGTGCCGGCCAGCACCTCCTGCTCGTCGCCGTGGGCGGACCAGACGCGCACGCGCCGCTCGTCGACCGCGCCGGTGAGCGCGCCGACGAGGTCCTCGGTGCTGCCCCCTCCCGCACCGACCGCGGCGACGACGGACGACGCGACGTCGGCGAAGTACGCGTCGGCCTCGAGCGAGTGCGGGTACCGCAGGTACGCCTCGCGCAGCACGGCGCGCACGAACCCGTCGCCGGTGAGCGTGCCGCCGTCGGGGTCGGCGAGCGGGCCGACCGCCCCGACGAGCGCGCCGATGGCCACGGGGTCGGTCGCCACCACGCCGTCGACCGGACCGCCGACGTCCCGCTGCCAGCGCGCGGCGACGAGCTCCGCGGTGCGCGGGAAGTGCGGGGTCAGCGTCGAGTTCTGCACCCAGCGGCCGAGCCGGTCGGTGTGCGTGGCGAGCTCCTCGGCGGTGAGCGGCAGCACCGGGGTGTCGAGCGAGCGGAGCTGGTCGGTGCTGCGCTGGTCGACGACGGCCACGGCGCCGTCCTCGACGCGCACGGCCGTGATCGACCCGACGATGCCGCCGGCGGCGCGCAGCTCCGCGGAGTTGAGGGCGAGGACGAGGTACGTGCGCGGCCCGTCGGCGCCGAGCAGGCCGGGCAGCAGCGCGAGGCCGCGCGCGGCGGGGCCGAGGGACGCGTCGGCGCGCGCCACGGTGCGCTGCGCCTCGCGCACGGGGTCGGCGAGCGGCCCGACGAGCCGGTCGGGGTCGAGCGCGTCGAGGCGGTCGCGGGCCGCGGCGGTGGTCGCCGCGGCCGTGCGCAGGGCCTCCGCGCCGCGGCTGACGGCGGCGACGTCGACGCGCCCGTCGGGTCCGCGCAGGCCGTCGTCGAGGACGGCGCCGAGCGCGTCGACGGCGGGCAGGGCGTCGCGCACCAGGTCGTCGACGGCCGTGGCGACGACCCGGACGGCGGTGAGCTGGTCGCCGGCCCACGGGACGACCTCGGCGGCGCGCCACACCGGGTCGGACGCCGCGTCGCGCGCGCGGGACGTGTGCGCGCGCAGCCCCTCGAGGTCGGCGGCGACGGTGCCGGCGGCGCGCGGGTCGACCTCGACGCCGGCGAGCCCGGCGCGGGCGTCCTGGAGCGCGGTCGCCGCCTGCCACACGCGGAACGCGACCCACGCCGCGGCCAGCACCAGCAGCACGGCGACGACGGCGACGACGCGCGCCACCACCGGGCCGACGCGGCGGCGCGGGGCGGGCGGCGTCGGCGCGGGCGCGGGGGGCGCCGTCGTCGCCGGTGGGTGCGTCACGGCGTCGATGCTGACAGAACGGACGTTCCGGGCACCGGGACCCGGCGGGGTTTCACCCGCACGCTCACCCGCTCCCGGCCGTCCGGGCCCCACCCCCGCGACCCGCGCGCCCGGCGGGCGTCACACCTCGCGGGCCGTCACACCCCGCGGGCCGTCGGGCCCCGCGAACCGTCAGGCCGCGTGCTGCCGGTCCGCCGCCTCCTGCGCCCCGACGCGCGCGGGCGCCGTCGTCGCGCGCCGCTCCCCCGCCGCGGTCGCGTCGGCCACCGGCAGCCCGAGGTGGACGACCTCGAGGTGGGGCCGGCTCGTCACGTGGTAGCGGACGCGCACGTTCCAGTGCGAGCGGGCCCACCAGGCGGCGCCGACCGAGACGAGCAGGGCGCTGATCGACCCGACGCCGATGGACCACCGCGCGCCGAACGTCTCGCCGATCCAGCCGACGATGGGCGACCCGACGGGCGTCGCACCGAGGAACACCATCATGTAGAGCGCCATGACGCGCCCGCGCATGGCGGGGTCGGTGCTCATCTGGATCGCGGAGTTGGCGGCCGTCATCATCGTGAGCGACGCGAGCCCCACGGGGATGCAGGCGAGCGCGAAGGTGACGTACGTCGGCATCAGGGCCATGACGCCCGTCGTGACGCCGAACGCGAAGGCCGCGCCGATGACGAGCCGCACGCGCGGCCGCTCCCGCCGGGCGGCGAGCAGCGCCCCGGTCAGGGACCCGATGGCCAGGACCGACCCGAGGATGCCGTACTCCTGCGCGCCGCGGCCGAACTCGAGGCGGGCCATGAGCGCGCTCGTCAGCTGGAAGTTGAGGCCGAACGTCGAGACCACGCCGACGACGACCATGATCACGAGGATGTCCGAGCGGTTGCGCACGTAGGCGACGCCCTCGCGGATCTGCCCCTTGGCGCGCTTGGCGTGCGGCATCGGGTACAGGTCGGCGCGGCGCATGAGGGTGAGCGAGACGATCGTCGCCGCGAACGTGACGGCGTTGATGACGAACACCCAGCCGGTGCCGACGGCCGCGATGAGCAGGCCGGCGACGCCGGGGCCGACCAGGCGGGCGGCGTTGAACGACGCGCTGTTGAGGCCGACGGCGTTGGACAGGCGCCGCGCGGGCACGAGCTCCGCGACGAACGTCTGGCGCACGGGGCCGTCGACCGCGGTGACGCAGCCGAGCAGGCCGGCGAACACGTAGACGTGCCACAGCTCCGCGCGCCCGCTGAGCACGAGCACGCCGAGCCCGGCGGCGAGCACGCCCTGCAGCACCTGCGTGAGCACGAGGAGCTTGCGGCGGTCGAACCGGTCGGCGAGCAGGCCGGCCCACGCGGACAGCACGAGGGTGGGGCCGAACTGGAGCGCGGTGGTGATGCCGACGGCGACGCCCGAGTCGGACGTCAGCTGGGTGAGGACGAGCCAGTCCTGGGCGACGCGCTGCATCCACGTGCCGACGTTGGCGACGAGGGCGCCGGCGAACCACAGGCGGTAGTTGCGGAACGAGAGGGACGAGAAGGTGGCGCTCACGAGGCGGCGATCCTCCGGAGGATCTCGGCGGCGTGGACGAGGGCGGTGCGCTCGTCGTCGGTGAGGTCGGCGAGGCGGGCGGAGAGCCAGGCGTCGCGGCGGCGGCGGGTCTCGACGACCTCTGCCCGTCCCGCCTCGGTGAGGGTCACGACCACCTGGCGGCCGTCGGTCGGGTGCTCCTCCTTGCGGACGAGCCCCCGCTCGACGAGGCAGTTGACGGTGCGCGTCATCGCCGGCGGCTGGATGCGCTCGACGTCCGCGAGCCCACCGGGCGACATCGGGCCCTCGCGCACGAGGATCGCGAGCACGTTGAACTGCGGGTCGGAGAGGCCGGCCTCGCCCCGCTCCCCCTTGATGCGGCGCGTCGCGCGGCCGAGGGAGACGCGCAGCTCGGCCGCGAGCGCGAGGTCGGCGGCCGCGGTCGCGGGGGCGTCGGAGGTCGTGGTCACAGGTCATTACCCTACATCATTACCTCAGGAAAAGGTCGGGTGGGTGGCGGGTGATCCGGTGGCCCGCGGCACACGTGGCAGCATGCCCAGGTGCCCGACGACGCCCGCGACGTCCCCGCCGACGTCCCCCACGCCCCCGCACCGGCGCCCGGCCGGCGCGCGCCCGTGCCCGGGGCCGCGGTCGCGCTGCTCGCCGTCGCCGCGGTGCTCGGCGTCGGTGCCGTCGTCGCGACGCTGGGACCGGGCGGCGGTGCGGGTGCCCCCGGCACCGGTCCGGACGCGCCGACCGCCACCAGCCCGGCCGTCGTCGACCTGAGCCGCGTCGCCCCCGACGACTACGCGCGCGACCTGCTCGCCGCCACCACCGCGGAGCGCGAGGCCGCCGGCCTGCCCGCGTGGGGCGAGGCGACGTGCGCGGCCGACGCCGCCGCCGCGCGCGCGGCCGACCTGGTCGGGCAGGACCTCGAGCACGCCCCGCTGGACGACGTGCTGGCGGCGTGCGCGCCGCGCAGCGTCGCCGCGGAGAACCTCAGCCGGGCGGCCGTCGACCCGGCGGACGTCGCGACGGCGTGGATGGGCTCGCCGGGCCACCGCGCGAACGTGGTGGACCCCGGGCTCGAGGACGCCGTCACGGCGTGCGTGCGCGACGGCGAGCAGATGCTCTGCACGCTGGTGCTCGTCGGGCCGTAGGCCCGGCACGCCGGCCTGCGTGGCCGGGCTGTGCGGCCGCGCTGTGCGTCAGGGGCGCCCGAGCGCCCGGTACGTGAACCCGGCGGCGCGCCACGCGCGCGGGTCGAGGACGTTGCGCCCGTCGACGATCGCACGCTGCGCGACGACGGCACCCAGGTCCTCGGGGAGGAGGTCGCGGTACTCGGCCCACTCGGTGGCGAGCACGACGACGTCGGCGTCCTGCGCGGCCTCGAGCGCCGTGGCGGCGTACTTGAGGTCCGGCCACTTGGCGCGCGCGTTCTCGACGGCCTGCGGGTCGGTGACGGTGACGTGCGCGCCCTGCAGCTGCATCTGCGCGGCGACCGAGAGGGCCGGCGAGTCGCGGACGTCGTCGCTGTCGGGCTTGAACGCGGCACCGAGCACGGCGACGCGGCGACCGACGATCGAGCCGGCGCAGACCTCGCGGGCCAGGTCGACCATGCGCACGCGGCGGCGCATGTTGATGGAGTCGACCTCGCGCAGGAACGACAGCGCCTGGTCGACGCCGAGCTCGCCGGCGCGGGCCATGAACGCGCGGATGTCCTTGGGCAGGCAGCCGCCGCCGAAGCCGAGGCCGGCGTTGAGGAACCGGCGGCCGATGCGCGCGTCGTAGCCGATGGCGTCGGCGAGGCGGGTGACGTCGGCGCCCGTGGCCTCGCAGAGCTCGGCCATCGCGTTGATGAACGAGATCTTGGTGGCGAGGAACGAGTTGGCGGCGACCTTGACGAGCTGCGCGGTCGCGTAGTCGGTGGTGACGAGCGGCGTGCCCTCAGCGAGCGGGGTCGCGTACACCTCGTCGAGCACGGCGTGGGCCCGCTCGCCGTCGGGCGTCGGGTTGCCCTCGTCGTCCGTCGGCAGGCCGTAGACGAGCCGGTCGGGGTGCAGCGTGTCCTTGACGGCGAAGCCCTCGCGCAGGAACTCGGGGTTCCACACGAGCGTCGCGCCCGTGGGGGCGAGCCGCGCCGCGAGCGCCTCGGCGGTGCCGACGGGCACGGTCGACTTGCCGGCGACGACGTCCCCCGGCGCGACGTGCGGCAGCAGCGCGTCGAACGCGGCGTCCACGTAGGACAGGTCGGCGCGGAACTCGCCGTGCTTCTGCGGCGTCCCGACGCACAGGAAGTGCACCTGCGCGCCCGCGGCGTCGGCCATGTCGGTGCTGAACCGCAGGCGGCCCGTGCTGCCGACCTCGGCGAGCAGCTCGGGCAGGCCCGGCTCGTAGAACGGCGCGGTGCCGGCGGCCAGGCGGGCGACCTTGTCGGCGTCGACGTCGATGCCGGCGACGTCGTGCCCGAGCGACGCCATGCTCGCGGCGTGGACCGCGCCGAGGTAGCCGCAGCCGATGACCGAGATGCGCACGGGTGCTCCGCCTGTCGTCGAGGGGTGGGTCGCGCCGACTCTATCCAGGGGCCGCGCCGGTGCCACGGCTGAACCCGCCGACCGGGTGAGCCGGGCATGCTGGGCCGGTGCCCGCCTCCGTCGACTCCTCCCCCGCGCCGTCGCTCGTGCCCGACCGGGTGCGCCGGCGCGTCGTCATCCCCGCGCTCGTCGTCTACCTCGCGGTGGTCGCGGCCGTCACGATGACGCCGGGGCGCGCGCACGACGGGTCGCTCGGCGTGGTGCGTACCGTGCTCGCGTGGCTGGCGGAGCGCGGTGTGCCGCTGGGCTTCGAGCTCGTCGAGGCGGTGGCCAACGTCGTCATGTTCGTGCCGTTCGGCGTGCTCGTCGGGCTGCTGCTGGGGCTGCGGCGCTGGTGGGCGGTGCTGCTGCTGGCGCTCGCGACGACCGTGACGATCGAGACGGTGCAGCGCGTGCTGCCGGACCGGTTCTCCACCGTCCAGGACGTCGTGATGAACACGCTCGGCGGGGCGATCGGCGTCGCGCTGCTGGCCTGGTGGGCGGCGCGGCGGCGGGACGTCGCCGGCTGACAGGCGGCCACGCAGCAAGATCACCCGCGGGAAACGGACGAACCGCCTATACCGTCGCAGGATGGCACAGGGGGGAACCGGCCGGCTCGCGGCGATCGACGTCGTCCGCGGGTTCTGCATCGTCAGCATGGTCACCGGGCACCTCGCGCCGCAGAGCACGGTCAGCTACGCGCTGCACCAGGTGCCGGCGTTCGACGGCGCGTCGGGGTTCGTGCTGCTGTCCGGGCTGGTGCTCGGCATCGTGCAGAGCCGGCGCCTGACGACGCACGGGCTCGCCGCGGTGGAGCGCAAGAGCGCCCGGCGCATCGGCGTCATCTACGTCGCGCAGGTGTCGCTGGGACTGCTGGCGCTCGCCGTCGCGGCCGTCGCGACGACCGAGCACCGCAACGTGCACCCGGCGGGGACGTCGACGGCCGAGGCCGTGTGGCGGGTGCTGACGCTGCAGGCGGCACCGCCGGCGGGCAGCGTGCTGCGCCTGTACGTCGTGCTGCTGGCGCTCGCGATGCTCGCGTACGTGCTGCTGGCGCGCGGGCGGTGGGTGGCGGTGCTGGCCGGGTCGGCCGCGCTGTACGGCGTCGGGTACCTGGTGCCGCAGGTGACGTCGTTCCGCAGCTACTCCGGCGAGCTCGGCGCGAACTGGGCGACGTGGCAGCTGCTGCTGGTCGTGGCGCTGGTGGTCGGGTGGCACTGGGCGCCCGCCCGGATCGGCGAGCGGCTGCTGGCCCGTCCGCTGCTCGTGACCGCGGTGACCGGCGCGCTGGTCGCGGCCGCGTGGGCGGGCGAGCGCGTGGCGCCGGCGCTGTACGACAAGACGATGTTCGGCCCCGCGCGGGTGCTCAACGCGTTCGCGGTGGTGACGCTGCTGTTCGTGGTGGTGTCGCGGCTGCTCGAGGTGCTGCCGCGGGCGGCCTTTCGGCCCATCGAGGTCATCGGCACGCGGAGCCTGGACTCGTACGTCATCCAGGCGGGCGTCGCGGTGGTCGTGCCGAGCTTCGTCGTCGGGTGGACGGACGTCGCGCTCGGGGTGGCGCTGGCGACGCTGGCGCTGTGCTGGGGCTGGGCGGAGCTGCGCCGGTGGAGGCCGTGGGCGCGGGACGCGGTGCCCGTGGCGCCGCGGCCGGTCGACGTGGCGCCGGAAGTCGTCGCCGTCGGGGCGGACGCCGTGGTGCCGCTGGAGCCCGTCAGCCGGCCGCACGAGGAGGTGCGGCCGGCTGACGGTCGGGGCTGACGGACGGTCGGGACAGATGCCGGGCAGCGGCGCAGATGGAGTCGCGCGGTCACCGCGCGAACATCGAGGACCCCGCGCTCGAGGACCGCGACGTGGCCGCCACTCGCACACGGCCCACACAGGGCCGCGCGCGACAAGGAAGGGCGTCACATGTGGAAGGGCACGTCACGCGCTCAGCTTGCGCCGAGAGCGCCCGCGTCGCAGCACCCACCAGCTCGCGGCACCTGACGCGACTCCGATGGCCACCGCGTGGAGGAGTGACGGCCTTCCCACCATGGACAGGGCCATGAAGAGCACGACAGCCAGCAGGAGAGTGAGCAGCAACCACGCCAGCACCATCGCCACTGCTCTCACCGGTCACTCTCCCCAAGCCAGGCTCGTACTGCCGTTACCAGCCATCGTCACCTTACGGTGAAGGGCAGTGGTACCTGAACGGCTCGCCACCGCGCAGGACGTCGTGGTCAACACGCTCAGCGGAGCGGTCGGCGTCGCGGTGCTCGCGTGGGCGCTGCCGCGGCTGGGACGCACGCGGCCCGGGTCCGCGAGTGCGGACCCGGGCCGGGTGGGCGACGCGCGATAGGGCGTCAGATGCCGACGGCATCCTGGATGGGGCCGAGCGCGAAGTAGACGACGAAGGCGGCCGCCGCCACCCACATCAGCGGGTGCACCTGGCGGGCCTTGCCGAGCGCGATCTTGAGCACGACGAAGGCGATGAAGCCGGCGCCGATGCCCGTGGTGATCGAGTACGTGAACGGCATGAGCGCGAGCGTGAGGAACGCGGGGATCGCGATCTCGGGCGACTTCCAGTCGAGGCCGGCGACCTGCGTGACCATGAGGAAGCCGACGACGACGAGCACGGGCGCGGCGGCCTCGGACGGGACCATCGCGACGAGCGGCGACAGGAACGTCGAGAGCAGGAACGCGATGCCGGTGACGACGGACGCGAGGCCCGTGCGGGCGCCCTCGGCGACGCCGGACGTCGACTCGACGTAGGCGGTGTTGGAGGACACCGAGCCCATGCCGCCGGCGACGGCGCCGAGCGAGTCGACGAGCAGGATCTGCTGCGAGCGGGGCGGGTTGCCGCCCTCGTCCAGCAGGCCGGCCTCGGAGCCGACGGCGACCATCGTGCCCATCGTGTCGAAGAAGTCGGCCAGCAGGATCGCGAAGACGAGCAGCGCGACCGCCAGGAGGCCGATCTTGCCGACGGCGCCGAACAGCGAGAACTGACCGAGCAGCGACAGGTCCGGCACGGACGCGACCGCGTCCGGCAGCGCGGGCACGTTCTGGTGCCAGCCAGTCGGGTTCTCGCCCTGCGCCGAGTCGCCGACCTTCGCGACGGCCTCGACGATCACCGCGAGCACGGTGGTGGAGATGACCGCGATGAGCAGGCCGCCGCGCACGCGCCGCGCCATGAGCACGATCGCGAGGAAGAGCCCGACGACGAAGACGAGCGACGGCCACCCGGCGAGCGAGCCGCCGATGCCGAGCTCGAGCGGCGTGCCGCCGCCCTGCCGCACGAAGCCGGCGTTGACGAAGCCGATGAGCGCGATGAACAGGCCGATGCCGACGCCGATCGCGACCTTGAGCTCGCGCGGGACGGCACGGAACACGGCCGTGCGGAACCCGGTCAGCACCAGCACGGTGATGATCAGGCCCTCGAGCACGACGACGCCCATGGCGTCCGCCCACGACACGTCCGGCAGCGACGCGATGGTGAACGCGACGACGGCGTTCAGGCCGAGGCCCGCGGCGAGCGCCAGCGGGAAGTTCGCCACGAGGCCCATCAGCACGGACAGCACGCCCGCGACCAGCGCGGTCGCCGCCGCGATGAGCGGCAGGTTGCTGCCGTCGCCCGGGCCGCCGCCGAGGAACTCGCCGGTGCCGTCCGGCACGAAGCCGAGGATGAGCGGGTTCAACACGATGATGTAGCTCATCGTGAAGAACGTGACGAGGCCGCCACGGACCTCGGTGCCGATAGTGGAGCCGCGCTCGGAGATCTTGAAGAAGCGGTCGACCGCGTTGCGGGGGGCTGCGGTGGTCTCGGCCGGCTTCTCCTCGGGGGGAGTGGTCGCCATGGGGCGCAGTGTGGCAGAGGCGTGTTACGAGGAAGGTCGGCGTCCGTCGCGCGGGCGTCGGCGGTGGTCCGGCCGGCTCATGGCCCGAGGAACACCTGCGAGCAGAGCAGCGCGTCGGCGTCCGGGACGCAGGCAACGCCGATCTGCGTGAGGTCGGGGTCGAGCAGGTTGTCGCGGTGCCCGGGCGAGCCGAGCCACGCCTCGACGACCTCGTTCGCGGGCGCGCCCGCGCGGCTCAGGTTCTCGGCCGCCTTGGCAGCGGGTGTGCAGTCGCGGATGACGCCGTCGAGCGGTGCGTGCGTCAGGTCCGGCTCCCCGACGAGGTCGCGGGCCCGCCGCTCGGCCGCCTCCCGCGCGCACGGGGAGACCTGCAGCGGCGGGAGGTCCTCGTCGGCGCGAGCCGCGTTCGTGCTCGTGACGACGTACGCGGCATAGGCCTCGACGTCGTCGTAACCGTCGATGGTCGACGTGCTCGCAGGCGCCGGCGCCTGGGCGCATCCGGAGGTCAGCAGGAGCGCGACGACGGCCACGGCGAGGCCGCGGCGGGAAGGACGGGGCACCCGCCCATGGTCCCAGAACGAGCGCGAGCAGCGGCGCGTGAGACGATGTGCCGCCGTACGAGCAGTGTGGCGTCTCGCCACCGAACCGGGGGGTTCAGCACGTGGAGTTCCAGGACTACCTGTCCATCGTCCGCAAGCGATGGCTGTCCATCCTGCTCATCACGGTGCTCGGCGTCGCCGCGGCGGCCGCAGCGACACTTGCCGCCACCCCGATGTACCAGGCGCACGCGCAGGTGTACGTGTCGGTGCGGAACACCGGGTCCACCAGCGACCTTCTCCAGGGCAGCAACTTCACGCAGCGGCAGGTCAGCTCGTACGCCGAGCTCGCCACGACGCCGCGCGTGCTCGTGCCGGTCATCGAGCACCTCGAGCTGCCGACCACGCCCGACGCCCTGGCGAGCTCAATCTCGGCGTCGGCTCCGCTGGACAGCTCCCTGATCGACATCCGCGTGACGAGCGCGGACCCGCGCACCGCGAGCGACGTCGCCAACTCGACCGCAGAGAGCCTGGCCACGGAGGTCGGCGACATCGAGCGCCCCGAGGGCGGGACGTCGCCGGTGCAGATCAGCACCGTCCGCAACGCGGCCCCGCCGGAGTCGCCGTCGTCCCCCAGCACCACCCGCAACCTCGCCCTCGGCCTGCTGGTCGGTCTGGCCCTCGGCTTCGGCATCGCCGTGCTCCGCGAGCTGCTGGACACGCGCGTGCGCAGCGAGGACGACGTCGCGGCCGTCACCGACGTGTCGGTGATAGCCACGGTGCCCGTCGACGAGGACGCGCGAGAGCACCCGCTGATCGTCCAGTCGAACCCGCACGGCCAGCGCTCCGAGTCTCTGCGCCGGCTGCGCACCAACCTGCAGTTCCTGGACGTCGCCGGCGGGCCTCAGGTCTTCGTCGTGACGTCGGCCCTCCCGGGTGAGGGCAAGTCGACGACGACGATCAACCTGGCGATCACGCTCGCCGACGCCGGCTCGCGCGTCGCCCTGGTCGACGCGGACCTCCGGCGACCGTCGGTCGGCAAGTACATGGGGCTCGAGGCCTCCGTCGGTCTCACCACCGTCCTGATCGGCCGCGCGTCCGTGGACGACGTCATGCAGCCGTGGGGCACCGGCGCCCTGCACGTCCTGCCCTCCGGGCAGGTGCCGCCGAACCCGAGCGAGCTGCTCGGTTCGCGTGCGATGGCCCAGCTGCTCAAGGACCTCACCGCCAAGTACGACGTCGTGCTCATCGACACCCCGCCGCTGCTTCCCGTCACGGACGCCGCGATCCTCGCGCGCCTGACCAGCGGTGCCCTGCTCGTGGTGGGCGCCGACAAGCTGCACCGCAACCAGCTGCGGGAGTCGGTCGGCGCGCTCGAGACGGTGGGCGCGCGCATCCTCGGCATCGTGCTCAACCGCCTCGAGCGCAAGCAGAGCGAGGCCTACGCCTATTACGACTACGCGCCCACCACAACGGGCGACAATGGCACAAACGCGACAGGTCGGGCAGCCTCCGCCACCACCGGAAAGGTTCCCGTCGCGCATGCACGGCCGAGCCGCAAGCGGACCGCGCGCCGGACCACCCGCCCGCCGGTCACAAATGTGGTCAATTCGCTCGATGACGTCCTGGGCGACCAGACGGCCGCTACCGGTAACCGGTGGCCGGGGCCGCCGCGCGCCTGACGGCGAGCTGTCGGGCGGTCAGGGAGCGGCAGAATCTGCCCTACCCTGGGAGTGACGCATGTCATTCGGGGGGAAATCGATGGAGCAGAAAGCGGCGCGCCGCCGGTACGAGAAGAGCCGGTGGTCGTGGGCTGCGGTGGACAGCGGGGTCTGGTTCGCCGCCGTCTATCTCGCCACGTGGCTGAGATTCGACTTCGATCTGGGTGATTTTTCCGCTCGCACCGCGGGATTCGCGTTCGCGGCCATGGCGCTGCACGTCGCGATCGGCGCGCTGCTCGGCCCGTACGCGGTCGGCCACGTGCGCGGGTCCTTCGAGGAGTCCGTCGACCTCGCCCGGACCGTCGTACCGGTCACCGGCGCGCTGCTGCTCTGGGCGCTGCTGGCCGACCCGATTATCGTGCCCCGCAGCGTGCCGGTGATCGCCGGCGCGCTCGCTCTCGCGGCGATGTTCGCCGCACGGTTCGTGGTGCGCAGCTGGCGAAGCCGCCGTCGGGCACCGCGCGACGCACAGCGGCGCGTCATCATCTTCGGCGCGGGCGACGCAGGCCGTCGCCTGGTGCGCGAGATGCTGCAGGACCCCCGCAGCGGGTACTTCCCCGTCGCGCTGCTCGACGACGACCGGCACAAGCGGCGGCTGCCCGTCGAGACGATGAAGGTCCGGGGCGACCGGTCCCTCATCACCCAGGTCGCGCGTGAGACCGACGCGAGCGCGCTCGTCATCGCCATCCCTCAGGCGGACGGCGCCGTGATCCGCGAGCTGTCCGGCCTGGCCGCCGAGGCGCAGCTCGACGTGCTCACCCTCCCGCCGCTGGCCGACATCATCGACGGTCGCGTGAGCACACAGGACCTGCGCGACCTCGACCTCCAGGACCTGCTGGGTCGGCGCGCGATCAGCATGGACACGACCGCGATCGCCGACCAGATCTCGGGCCGCAACGTCCTCGTAACCGGTGCGGGTGGCTCGATCGGGTCCGAGCTGTGCCGGCAGATCGCCCGGTTCGGCCCGGGCAAGCTGTACCTGCTCGACCGCGACGAGTCGGCGCTGCAGGAGACGCAGGTGAGCCTGACCGGGCAGGGCCTGCTCGACAGCGACGACGTCCTGCTCGCCGACATCCGTGACCCCGGCGCGCTGCGCGACGTCTTCGCCGCTGCGAAGCCCGACATCGTCTTCCACGCCGCGGCGCTCAAGCACCTGCCGCTGCTCGAGTCGTTCCCGCTCGAGGCATGGAAGACGAACGTGCTCGGGACCCTCAACGTCCTGGAGGCGGCGGCGCACGCCGGTGTGCAGACGTTTGTCAACATCTCGACCGACAAGGCCGCGCGGCCGACCTCCGTGCTCGGGTACAGCAAGCGCGTCACCGAGCGACTCACGGCCCACTTCGCGACGACACAGCCGGGCCGCTACGTGTCGGTCCGGTTCGGCAACGTCCTGGGGTCCCGAGGTTCGGTCCTGCACGTCTTCCGCTCGCAGATCGAGGCCGGCGGCCCGATCACGGTTACGCACCCCGACGTCGAGCGCTACTTCATGCTCATCCCCGAGGCGTGCCAGCTCGTGCTGGAGGCGGCCAGCATCGGCAGCGACGGCGAGGTGATGGTGCTCGACATGGGCCAGCAGGTGAAGATCGCTGACGTGGCCCGCACGCTCATCCGGATGTCCGGCCGTCGCGACGTCGACATCCAGTTCAGCGGGCTGCGGCCCGGCGAGAAGCTCGGCGAGGAGCTGTTCGCGCCGAACGAGGACCGCCGCACGACGCGCAACGCGCTCGTGACGTCGGTGGACGTGCCGCTCCTCGAGCCGGTTCGCGTGCGAACCTCGCAGCACGCCGACGGCGAGTCGGCGAAGCGCTGGATGCAGGACGAGGCTCACGTGTCGCTGGGCGTGGAGGTCTGATGGCCCGGATCCACCTGTCGAAGGCGGACGTCACCGAGCTCGAGGAGAAGTACGTCCTCGAGGCGCTCCGTTCCGGCTGGGTCGCGCCGCTGGGCCCGGAGGTCGACGCCTTCGAGCGCGAGGTGGCGGAGCGCGTCGGCGTGCGGCACGCGCTCGCGCTGTCGTCCGGGACGGCTGCGCTGCACCTGGCGCTGCTGGAGCTCGGCGCCGGCCCCGGCACGGCCGTGGTGCTGCCCACGATGACGTTCGCGGCCTCCGCGAACGCCGTCATGTACACCGGGGCTGAGCCCGTCTTCGTCGACGCCGGACCCGACGGCAACGTCGACCCGGCGCTGATGCTCGAGGCCGTGGACGCCCTGCGCCGCGAGGGCACCGTCGTCGCGGCCGCCATGACGGTCGACCTCTTCGGGCGGTGCGTCGAGTACGACGAGCTCGTCGACGCGCTCGCCGAGCGCGGTGTGCCGCTCGTCGAGGACGCGGCCGAGGCCCTGGGCGCCTCCTACCGCGGGCGCGCGGCCGGCTCGTTCGGCCGTGCTGCCGCCTTGTCGTTCAACGGCAACAAGATCATGACGACGTCGGGCGGCGGCATGCTGCTCAGCGACGACACCGAGCTGATCGAGCGCGCCCGCTACCTGTCGACGCAGGCGCGCCAGCCGGTCGCCCACTACGAGCACACCGAGGTCGGCTACAACTACCGGCTCTCGAACATCTTGGCGGCACTCGGGCGGGCGCAGCTCAGCCGGCTCGACGACATGATCACGCGACGCCGGCAGATCCGCAGTCGATACGCGGCCGCACTTGCACCGGTGCCGGGCGTCGCCTTCCTGGGACGGGACGAGGACCGCGGCGACACCGACGACAATTGCTGGCTCACCTGCCTCGTGCTCGACCCCGATGCCGTACCCGTCAGCGTGGACGCTGTAGTGACGCGCCTCAACGCCGCCGAGATCGAGGCGCGGCACCTTTGGAAACCCATGCACCTGCAGCCCGTCTTCGCCGGGCGGCGCACGTGGACGACCGGCACGTCCGAGCGGCTGTTCCGCACCGGGTTGGCCGTTCCCAGCGGCTCGGGGCTGACGGAGGAAGACGTCGCGCGTGCCACCACGCAGGTCGTCGCCGCGCTACGGGGAGCCGACGCGTGACGGTGCCGCGCTCGTCCCCGAACGTGCTCATTAGCTCGGCCGGTCGGCGGAACTACCTCGTCTCGTGGTTCCGTGAGGCGACCCGTCGCGCCGGCGGCCGCACCGTCGTCGCCGACGCCGACCCGTACGCGCCGGCCCGCGCCGACGCGGACGCATTCGCCGCACTGCCCCCGATCACGAGCGACGAGTACGGACCTGCATTCGCCCAGGTGTGCGCCAAGCACGAGATCGGCCTCGCGATCAGCGTGAACGATCACGAGCTCGCGCACTGGTCGACGATGGACCGGACCGAAATTGCTGCGGCCGGCACGCTGGTGCTGGCCCTCGACGCCTCCGCGCAGCGGCTCGCGGAGGACAAGCTGGTCATGGCGCGCGAGCTGTCCTCCCGCGGCGTCCCGGTTCCCACGACCGTCTCGGGCGCGGACGCCGGTGGCGCGGCGACCGATGTGGTGATCAAGTCGCGCTTCGGGAGCGGATCCGACCTGATCGCCTTCTCGGCGCCGACGAGCGCGGCAGACGAGGCGTCGCGCTTGTCCGCACGTGCTCGCGACCGACTCAACCGGCGCGTCGACGACCCGCGGGCGGCACTCGACGCGCTCGTGGTACAGGAGCGGAAGGTCGGCCAGGAGTACGGCGTCGACGTCGTCAACGACCTCGACGGCGAGTTCGTCGGCGTGCTCGCCCGGCGCAAGATCCGGATGCGGGGGGGCGAGACGGACCAGGCGGAGACCGTGGATCCGACGCGCTTCGTCGCGCTCGCGCGAGCGTTGTCGCGGACACTGCGGCACCGTGGGCTCATCGACTGCGACGTCATCGAAGCCGGTGACGGCTCGCTCTGGCTCATCGACGTCAACCCGCGCTTCGGCGGCGGCTACCCGTTCAACCACGTCGCCGGCGCCGACGTCCCGTCGCTCTACCTCCACTGGCTGACGTCGACGGCACCGGCCTCGCACCTGCTCGACTACGCCCCCGGGGTGGTGGCGTCCAAGCACGTCGACATCGCGGTCGTGGCCCGGTGACGGCTTCGGGCGCTGCCGCGCGCGTCGCTCGGCTCGCCTCGCGCAAGCGCGTCGTCGACACCGCGATCGTCCTCGCCACTGCGCCGCTCACGGCTCCCGTCGCGCTGGCGACTGCCGTCGCCGTGCGGGTGCGACTTGGCTCGCCGGTGCTCTTCCGCCAAGAACGGGCGGGGCTGCACGGCCGCACCTTCGCCGTGCTGAAGTTCCGGTCGATGACAAACGCCCGGGACGCGTCCGGCCGTTTGCTGCCCGACGACGAGCGCCTCACGCCGTTCGGCCGGCTCCTGCGCCGAACGAGCCTCGACGAGCTGCCGCAGCTGCTCAACGTGCTGCGGGGCGACATGTCGCTGGTCGGGCCGCGCCCGCTGCTGCCGCGCTACATCTCGCACTACACGGCCGAGGAGTCACGCCGCCACCACGTGCGCCCGGGCCTGACCGGTCTCGCCCAGGTGTCGGGCCGCAACGGCCTCGGCTGGGACGAGCGGCTCGCGCTCGACGTCCGGTACGTGGAGACCGCGTCCGTGCGCGGCGACCTCCTCATCCTGGCGCGCACGGTCCGGGAGGCGGTTCGCGGCTCGGGCGTGACGACGACCGCGGGCCACACGGGGGAACCGCTCGACGTCGAGCGCTCGTACCCCGTCGTCGACGGGGTCTCCCTCCGTCGCTTCGCGGCCCGTGACATCCCGACGCGCGTGCGGTGGATGAACGACCCTGCGACGCGGCGGCACATGCGCCTTCCGAACGAGGTGACCGAGGCGACGACCCAGCGCTGGTTCGCTCAGGCGTTCCGGGACCCGTCGCGCCGCGACTGGGTGGCCTACGAGGTCGCGACGGGTGCCACGGTGGCCATGCTAGGACTGCGGCAGCCGGAGCCGGATGCACTGCCGGAGCTCTACATGTTCGTGGACCCGGGCCGCCTGGGGGCCGGCCTCGGCAGCCGCAGCCTCAGGGTGCTGCTGCAGTGGGTCTCGGAGTCGAGGGCCTACGCCGGTTGCACGCTCTCCACCGCCGCGGACAACCTCGCCGCGCACCGCCTGTACCAGCGCGCCGGCTTCCGGACGGTCGCCACCGACCCTGACGGGCGCACACACATGCGAATCGACTTCTCCGTCGGAGGCACCACATGATCGACGGAACGGACAGCCCTGTTCAGCATCTGCGCCGGCTGAGCGCCGAGCTCGGCGTCGAGCTCCTCGCAAAGCGCGACGACCTGCTCCCCTTCCCACTCGGTGGCAACAAGGTCCGCAAGCTCACCGCGGAACTAGCCTCGCTCGATGCAGCGCCCGATCTCGTCATCTCCAACGGGGCCATCGCCTCGAACCACTGCCGCACGCTGGCACTCCTGGCCGCCGAACACGGCTTCCGGAGCCACCTCGTGCTCCACGGCGACCGCGACGGCGAGACACGTGCGCTCGCGCTGCTCGACGCAACAGGGGCGACGTATGACGTGGTGAGCGATCCGGCGGACATCGCCCCGACCATCGACGCGCGGCACGCGAAGGCCGCAGCCCGGGGCGACCGCGTCCACGTCGTCGCCGGCGGGTGTCACACTCGGGCCGGTGCGATCGCCTACCGCGACGCGGCGGTCGCCGTGATCTCGGCTCACCGGCCGGCGTGGGTGGTCGTCGCCTCTGGTACCGGCGCCACGCACGGCGGCATCGCCGCCGGAGCCGCGCAACTCGCGGACCGTCCGAGGGTCGTCGGTGTGTCCGTCGGCCGGATCGCGGAGCGCGGCACGGCCGCCGTTGCGGAGGCGGCGCGGTGGGCCGGGGCCGACGTGGACGTCGACTTCCGCGACGCGTACCTCGACGGCGGCTACGGACGGCACACCGCCGCGACCGCGTCGGTGGTGGCCCTCGGCTGGAAGAACGGGCTCCCGCTCGACCACACGTACACGGGCAAGGCCATGGCGGGACTGCGCGACATGGTCGGCACGGGTGAGATCGCGCCGGGGGCCCGTGTCTTGTTCTGGCACACGGGCGGACTGGCGAACTACCTGTTGGAGGGCGGGTGATGAAGACGGGAGGGAAGATCGGCTGGCCCCTGCCCACGCGGTCACAGGCCTTGCTCGCAGGAGTTTCGGCACTCACGGGGAACGACGTCGATGGGTCATCCGTGACGAGGGGTCGACATGCAAGGATCAACTAGGCGACACAGAACACGACCGGAAGCCACGGACCCGCGACGACCCTCCAGTCCGGTGCAAGCCGTTGGGCCTGTGCTCTTGGCGCTTCTCATCAACGCTGGGCAGTTGAAGGCCACACCACTACTCGCCTGGGTTCCCGTCGATCTCACGCTACTGCTAGGCGTAGCGGTAGCGGCCTGGGCCTCACTGCTTCTCTTCACTCGACCCACGCGGCTGAACTCATCAGCACCTTTCTTTGTCCTTCTGCTCGCTTTTTCCGTCGCATCGTTCGACGCGCCCGGAAGCGATTACGGGCGCACCAAGGTCCTTACACTGTTCACCGTCACGGCGGTCTTGATGCTTAGCCCCTTCGTGCTCTTCAGGGAGAGGTCACACCTGGACTACTTCTTCTCGGCCACGTTGGGCATCGCTTCCATTGCAGCGGTGCTCACCATCACCAACCCGGCTTCCGTGGCGGATTACTCCACGCGAGTGACGTTCGACGGCACGAACACCATCGGGGCGGCACGCGTTCTCGGAGCGGGAATTGTCGTGTGCGTGATTCGCGCCGTCTGGTCCACAACCACAGTGCGCAGGCGCCTTACTTACGGCGCCCTCACGCCCGTCCTCCTGTGGGGCCTGCTGAGTACCGGATCCCGTGGCCCCTTCATAGCGACCGCACTCGCAGTGCTCGCCGTGTGCGCGGTTGCGTTGGCGACGCGGCGTAGCAACGGCTGGATGATCGCAGTCCTTACGGCCGTGATCTTCGGAGGGGCAGCCATAGCAGAACGCGCTTCGACCGACGGCACATCCCGCATCTTTGGCTTCTTCGAAGGGACTCGGGACACGTCCACACGAGCGAGAAACGAGCTCTGGCGCGGCACCGCAGAAGCGATCCCAGATCACCCGCTCGGCGTGGGGGTCGGAAGTTTCTCGGACACCCAAGTGCTGTGGGGCACATATACCTATCCGCATAACGTCATCCTAGAAGTCTTCGCCGAGGCGGGATGGACTACTGGCATCCTCCTTTGCTTGATCGTCGCCATCGGCACCGTACGCAGCATCCGCGGAGCCAACGTCGCTGGTGATTTCCTGACACTCGGTCTGCTCGTCTTCGCTCTGGTGAACGCCATGGTCTCGGGAGACATCAACAGCAACCGGCTCGTGTGGGTGATGTTGGCCATCGCGATGATGGGACCGCGAGGAGGACACCTCCGCGCTCAAGCACCGGAGTCCCGGCTCGGCGGCGCTCGAACGCAGCGCCACCCGCCCGTGGTGCACCGTGGTGCGAACCCGAGCATCTGATGGCAGTCGCGCCAAGGTGGCCGATCAGCCTCGAGGATCGGTCATGGCGACCGGCGTCGGCTCTCCGCCACGGGCGGCGGTCAGGCTCAACAAGAACAGCGCCAGGTACGCCGCCACGTTGACTAGCGTGAGCACAGCTATGCACCACCGGAAGTCGATGTCGAGGACCATGCACATAACGACGACGGAGATGGTGGCGACCGCTCGCGCAGCATCCCAGGCGAGCTGGGCAACCTGGCGCTCGAGGAGGGTCAAGGTCCTCGATATCGGGACGATCGCGAACTGCGCAAGATACGTCAGGACGACGATCTGGGCGTACACCCCCGACTCGCGCCACTCGTCGCCGAATATCGTGCCGAACAGGACCGGCGAGGCGACGAGGACCAGCACCGTCGGCACGATGCCGATCAGGGCCATCCGGCCCGCGAACCTCGTGAGGAGCGGCGCAAGCCCACCCGATTGGCGTCTGATCCGCTCGGAGAACGTCGCCTCGAAGTACTGGCTCGTGGCGTCCACGACGATGCCCACGGGCGATGCCAGCACCCGCAGGGTCAGCGCGTAGAAACCGATCAGCACGTCCCCGTACGCGGAGATCAGCAGGATCACCGGCATCTGCAGGCCCAGGGAGTTCACAAGCCGCGACCACGTGTTGACGAGGGGGAAGCGCCGGTACCGGCGCGCCGCCGTCGCGAGCCTCGACCACCCCTCCCGCAACGGGAGGTCACCCACCGCGCGGCCTCCGACCGTCGCCAGACTCGCCACTCGGGCGGCAGCGAGGCTGAGCAGGAGCCCAAGCGGCACCACGCCCAGCAGACCGAGCGCGACGCTCGTCAGGGCCTGCCCAACACCCATGGCAGCGTTCCGCCCGGCGAGCGACCCGTACTGCTTCCTGCGCACCAACCAGGACGACAACTGCGCCTGCACGCCGACGAGCGTCACTGTGAGCGGGATCAACCACCAGTAGTCGACAAGCACGTCGCTGCCCAGCACGTCGCTCCAGACGTGCCGGCCGGCGTAGGCCACGACGCCGAGGAGAGTCCCGAACGACAGGGAGCTCACGAGACCGAGAAGGACGAGCGCGGCGGCGTCCGCCCTCTCGCTCGGAAGAACGATCGCGCGCTCCCAGCTGAGGCTCACCACCCCGGTCAAGGTCGCGACCACCGCCGTAACCAGGGCGAAGGCGCCGAAGTCGGCAGGCGCGTACAGCCGCGTCAGGACGGGCGAGACCGCGAGCACAAGACCCTGACCCAGCAGGCTGCCCAGGAGGATGCGCGAGACGGGCTTGCGCAATGCCGCCCGGAGGTGGCTGACGATGCTCAACGGCGGACGAGACTCTCGTAGAGGTCGACGAGCGCCGACGCCTCCGAGCCCCAGTTGTACCGGGTCTCGGCGAGCCTGCGGGCGTTCGTCGAGTGCCGCTCGAGCAGCTCCGGCTCCTCCTCGTACCGGCGCAACGCCCGGGCCACCGCGTCCGGGTCCTCCGGATCCACTAGCAGCCCGCAGTCACCGTCCCTGACGATCGCACGCCAGGCCGGGAAGTCGGACGCGATCACCGGCATGCCGGCGGCGAAGTACTCGAACATCTTGGTTGGCAGCGACTCGACGTAGGCAGGTGTGGCACGAAGCAGCACCAGTCCGATGCGCGCCCGCGCCATCTCTCCGCGCGCCACCGCGGGCGCGAGCGGCCCGACGATGGTCGCGGGCTGCACCCCGCCCGCAGCGATCGCCTCGTCCCGCATCGCCGACCCGATGGGGCCCACGACCCGGACCTCCCACCCCTCCGGGAAGGACGGGGCGCTCGGCAGCGACGCCATCGTCCGCAGGCCGCGGTTCCACCCGAGGGACCCGACGTACAGCGCCACGCGGGCACGCTGCGCGATCGGCGTCAGCTCCTGCTCCGCCGCCAACAGGGGCGGGTAGTTGTGGATGACCGTGACCTTCTCGGGCGGGAACCGTTCGGCGACCGACTCCGTCGCAGCTACCACGCGGTCGGCGTACCGCGCGGTCCGGACCAGCAGACGAGCCAGCACGATCGCCCCGGTGCGCCGCCAACCCGTCAGGTACGCCTTGGTCCTGACCTGCTGGGGCAGGTCCTCGTGGGCGTCGTAGACCACTTTCCTGCCGAGTGCGCGGAAGAGCGGGATCGCCCAGATGAGCTCTGGGTCGTGCAGATGAACGACGTCGCTGCGCGTGCGGACCGCCCGGAGCACCGCCTGCGGCGCACCCAGCAGCAGACGCCGAGCCCGGGAGCGTCGGGGTATCTGCATGACGCGCGTCGACCCGCGGTAAGAATCCACGTCGCTGGCGACAGCGACGAGCGTGACGTCGAAGCCGGCGGCCGCGAGGCTCTCGCACTCGCGGTAGTGGATGCGGTTGTCGATCCACGGGTGCGCCGAGCTGACGTGCACCACGCGTCTCCCGCGAGCCGGGTAAGCGCTGCGGTCATTGGTGTTCATGCGGTCTCCGACATGTGGTCCGGTCCTCAGCTCGCGCGGTGCCGACGGAGCTCGTCACGAGGCCGACGTCCTCGACGACTCGAGCACGCGATCGAGCGCCTTCGCCAGCCGCGCAGCGAGCGCTTGGTAGGAGTACTGCTCGGTCACGAACGCTCGTCCCCGCTCACCCATGAGGCGCCGCTCGTCGTCGGACGCGCGAACCATCGCGACCATGGCATGCGCCACCGCGTCCGCGTCGTCGGCGGCGACGGTGGTCCCGGCGCCGGCGTCGCTCACGGGATCGTTCATCGCGTTGCTGGCAAGAATGATCGGGCGCGCGGCGAGGAAGTAGTCGTACAACTTGTTCAGGCTGATCCCGAAGCGGTACACCGGCCGGTCCCTCAGGTTCGCGACCAGGCAATCGGCCTCACCCGCACGCGCGTTCACCGCGGCGCGCGGGATGCGGTCCTCGAACCGGATGCGGTCTCCGTGGGCGAGGTCCGCGGCAGAGCGCCGGAGCGCGTCCTTCTCCGGACCGCTGCCCACCAACCGGAAGCTGAGATCGGTGCCGGGCAGCAGGGCGCACGCACGGTCGAAGGCGGTCAGGAGCGTATCCAGCGCGTTGGCACGACCGTGCGACCCGAGGTACATGAACGTGAAGGGGCCCGGACCCGCGGTGCCGGCCGGGTGACCGACCTCCACCAGCGGCACCTCCGTGCCGTTGGGAATCCACTCGAATGGCGTCGGGACGCCGTTCTCCTCGAGGTAGCGGCCGACGCCCGGTAACGGGGAGATCACCATCGCGGCGCGCCGTGCAAGGAAGAGCGAGAGTCGCTTGATCGCGCGCGCGGCGACGCTCGATTCCTTCATCGCCCCAAGGTCCACCAGCGTCTCGGGCCACACGTCGCGTATCTCGAATACGAACGGCACCCGATGGCGGCGTGCCAGGCGGTACCCCGCCCAGGCGGCCAGCAGGTGGACCGTACTGCCGATGACGACGTCGGGGCGCCCCAGCCGGCGCGTGCTGCCGGGGATAAGGACGCCCACCGCGAACACCACCATGCCGAGCACCCGCATGGCGGACCCCGACACGTACGAGTTGGACCAGATCCAGAGGCAGTCGACGCCGTCCTCCACCTGCCGCCTGGTCAGACGCGTGCCGGAAAACGCCTGCTGCCCCGTGGGGTGCACCGTGGTCGACCCGATGACGGTGGCCGTCCAGCCCCTGGCACCGAGCCACCTGGCCATCGAATAGTGCCGCCCCCCACCACCCGACTTGTGGGGTGCCGAGGCGAAATGGTTGACGATCCAGACGCGGTGCGACGCCGACGCGCTCAAGCCTGCGCTCACGCCGCCACCCTGTTCCCGCCACCCATGTCGCGTGCTCCTGTCTCGACCACCCTCCAGCACCGCGCGGCAGGGGCCGCCGGGTCAGCCGACCGTCGTAACCGCACGGTCCCGCGCCGATGCCAGGGCCGCCTCGACTGCCATCAAGGTCTGGAGCCCCTGCTCCATCGTCACGACGTCGCTCGGCTTCCCGAGGACGGCGTTACGAAACGCCTCGTGCTCGACCCGCAGCGGCTCGCGCTTCGGGAACGCGAAGCGCGTCACGTCCCCCTCCGTCACGCCCCGAAAGGCGGCGACCTGGTCCCACTCGAAGCGGACGGTGCCGTTCGCGTAGAAGGTCAGGTCCCCTGTGCCGGTGTCGGCGACGAAGGTGCCCTTTTCCCCCGTCACGATCGTCACGCGTTCCTTCAGCGGGCTCAGCCAGTTGACCAAGTGGTTGACGACAACGCCCGACACGAGCTGGCCGGTGATGGCGATCAGGTCCTCGTGCTCCCGGCCGGACTGGTGGGCGGTGTGCGCGAATACAGACGCGTACGGGGACTGCGCCACCCACGCGGTCAGGTCGACGTCGTGCGACGCGAGGTCCTTCGCGACGCCGACGTCGGCGATCCGCGCCGGGAACGGTCCTTGGCGACGCGTCTGTATCTGGTAGACGGTGCCGAGCTCGCCCGCGGCCAGGCGTCGGCGCAGCTCCTGCAAGGCCGGATTGAACCGCTCGATGTGACCGACGGCGCCTACGAGACCAGCCGCGGCGAAGGCGTCAACCATACGGCGGCCCGCGTCGAGCGAGTGGGCGATGGGCTTCTCCACGAGCGTGTGGACGCCGGCGTCCGCGAGACGCAGCGCGGCCTCCTCGTGGAACTGCGTCGGGACGGCTACCACCGCCACGTCGAGCCCCGCGGCGATGAGCGCGTCGACGTCGGGCAGGATCGCGAGGTCGCCGGCGACACCGTGCGGATCGCCACCCGCGTCGGCGATCGCCACAAGCTCGACGCCCGGCATCTCGCGCAGCACGCGCGCGTGGTGACGCCCCATCATCCCGACGCCGAGCAGGCCGGCACGCAGCGTGCTCATCACGCGCCCGCCCGGACGAGGGCGTTTACCGCGGCGACGATGCGCTCGAGGTCCGCCTGCGACAGCGACGGGTGGACCGGCAGTGAGACGACCTCCCGGGCGGCCCTCTCCGTCTCAGGGAGGTCAAGCGCCGGCGCGTAGCGCGCCAGCGACGGCAGCCTGTGGTTCGGGATCGGGTAGTACACACCACTCCCGATCCCGTGCTCCTCGCGCAGCGCGCGGACGAAGCCGTCACGGTCCTCGCCCACGCGGATCGTGTACTGGTGGTAGACGTGCACAGCCCCCTCCTCGACAGGGGGAACGACCACGCCTGTGAGCCCGGAGTCGAAGAAAGCCGCGTTGGCCTGACGCGCACGCGTCCACTCGTCGACCTTCGTGAGCTGCACCCGGCCGATCGCGGCATGGACGTCGGTCATCCTGGCGTTGAACCCCACGACCTCGTTCTCGTACTGCTTCTCCATGCCCTGGTTCCGCAGCAGTCGGACGCTCCGGGCGATTTCGCCTGACCCGGCGACCACCATGCCGCCCTCTCCGCTGGTCATGTTCTTCGTCGGGTAGAGGCTGAACATCGCGAACTCGCCGAAGGACCCCACCGGCCGCCCATCGAGCGAGGCGCCGTGCGCCTGCGCCGCGTCCTCGTAGAGGGCGATGCCGTGCCGGTTCGCGATGGCCTCCAGCTCCCGGACCCGCGCCGGGTGTCCGTACAGGTGCACCGCGAGGATGCCCTTCGTACGCGGCGTGATCGCGGCCTCCACCGCGACCGGATCCAGCGAGAACGTGTGCGGCTCGATGTCCGCGAACACGGGGGTGGCTCCGGTGAGCGCCACGGAGTTGCCGGTGGCCGCGAAGGTGAACGACGGGACGATAACCTCGTCCCCCGGACCGACCCCTGCCGCCAGCAGACCCAGGTGCAGTCCGGACGTCCCCGAGTTCACGGCGACACTCGGACGACCGAGTCGGAAGTGCTCGGAGAACTCCTCCTCGAAGGCCGCGACCTCCGGCCCCTGCGCGATCATGCCGCTGCGCAGCACCCGGTCGACAGCCGCGCGCTCGTCGTCGCCGATGATCGGCTTGGCAGCGGGGATGAATTCGGTCACGGCACTTCCTCCGTCAGGAGGCCATCGGCCTCGATGTAGCGTTCGCCGGTCACGGGACAGACCCAGACCCCGGCACCGTCGCCGGCGACCAACGGCTGCCCGGCCTTGCCGACCCAGCCCACCCGGCGCGCCGGGGTCCCGACCACGACCGCGAAGTCGGGCACGTCGCGGATGACCACCGAGCCGGAACCCACGAGCGCCCACTTGCCGATCCGGACCGGCGCCACGCAGGTGGAACTGGCTCCGATAGAGGCTCCGCGGTCGATGGTCACTCCCACCGGCTGCCAGTCCGACGCTGCCTTGCGCGTGCCGTCGGGATTGATCGCTCGGGGGTAGTGATCGTTGGTGAGGACCACCGCGGGTCCGATGAAGACGCCGTCGGCCAGGTGCGCAGGCTCGTAGACGAGCGCGTAGTTCTGCACCTTGCAGCTGTCACCCATGACGACGCCCGAGCCGACGTACGCACCACGACCGATGATGCAGTCACGGCCGAGACGTGCCCCCTCACGGACCTGGGCGAGGTGCCACACGGAGGTCCCCTCGCCGAGGAGAGCGTCTGCCGCCACGTCTGCGGAGTCGGCGATGCGCACGTGGTCAGGCACGGCCGGCCAGCTGGTCATGGGCGCCCATGCCGACGACGATGCGCGGCGTTCCCCTCCATGCGGCGGCGTCGGTGATGTTCCGCCCGTCGACCAGCAGCCGGATTCCCGGCAGCTCCGCCGCCGTCAGCTCGCGGTAGACGCTGTGGTCGGCCTGCACGACGACCAGGTCGACCGGGCCGCCCATCGCGTAGGGCTCGAAGCCCAGTGCACGCAGCTCGTCATCGCTGTACAGGGGGTCGTGCACACGCACCGTCGAACCGTGCGCCCGTAGCGCCTCGACCGTCGCGAACACGCCGGAGAACGCCGTCTCCTTCACCCCGCCGCGGTACGCGGCGCCGAGGACCACCGCCTGGAGACCGTCCAGCGAGCCGAGGAGGCTCGCGGCCTGCTCCACGAGACGCGCAGGCATGGAGGCGTTCAGCAGTCGTGCTGTGCGCACGATCTCAGCGTCCGGGTCGGTCGACAGGTACAGGCGCGGGTACACGGGGATGCAGTGCCCGCCGACGGCGATGCCGGGGCGGTGAATGTGGCTGTACGGCTGCGAGTTGCACGCCTCGATCACCTGGTGCACGTCGATCCCGTTGTCGGACGCGAACAAGGCGAACTGGTTCGCGAGACCGATGTTCACGTCGCGGTAGGTCGTCTCCGCGAGCTTCGCGAGCTCCGCGGCCTCGGCGCTCCCGAGGTCCCACACGCCGTTCGGCCGAGGCAGGTCGCCGCGGTCGTCGAACTGGAGAACCGACTCGTAGAAGTCGCGTGCCTTCTCGGCACCCGCGGCGGAGAGCGCACCGACGAGCTTGGGATACTTCCGCAGATCTGCGAAGACGCGGCCAGTGAGAACGCGCTCGGGCGAGAAGACCAGGTCGAAGTCCTCGCCCTCGCGAAGACCGGAGACCTCCTCCAGGATCGGCTTCCAGCGCTTGCGCGTGGTGCCGACGGGAAGGGTCGTCTCGTACGAGACGAGCGTGCCCGGCGTGAGATGCTCAGCCAGCGACCGGGTCGCTGCGTCCATCCACGCGAAGTCCGGCTCCCACGTCGCGTCGTCGACGAACAGCGGCACGACGATGACGACCGCGTCGGCGCCGGGGACCGCATCCCCGTAGTCAGTCGTGGCGCGCAGGCGGCCCGTCGGCACGAGCTCAGTGAGCTTCTCCTGGAGGCCGGCTTCACCCGGGAAGGGCTCCGTCGCCGAGTTCACCAGGCGTACGACCTCGGCGTTGACGTCGACGCCAACAACATCGTGGCCGGAGGCTGCGAACTGAACGGCGAGCGGAAGCCCGATCTTTCCCAGAGCCACTACGGCGATGCGCATACCAGGAGCCTAACTGTTGAACGCGGACCCGTTTGCGCGGTACAAATTCCCGCATTTCGTCGCGGGCGAGCCGTTCCGGTCGTGGGGATGGCGAGACCTCCCCGCAGCACGCGCGACGACCACTCCCGCGGCAGGGATATACGAACCAGCCTTTCGGGGCAGCCCTAGAGACAGCGGAACGACGTGGGGCTATGCGGCGTCAACTTCAGGCGGCTGAGAGCCGCGTCGGTAACGCACCGCGCACATAGCCGGCCGAAGACGCCTTGCACCGCTCAACGCGAGATGGACCCGGGGCTTCGGCCCCGGGCCCATCTTCACGTTGCGAGGGGGTATCAGACGCCAGCGGTCTGACGGCGGCGGACGACGTACACCGCGCCCGCGCCGAGGGCGATCACGCCGGCCGCACCGAGTCCGAGGGCCAGCGGGTCCGCACCGGTCACGGCGAGCGCGCCGCTACTACCGGCCGAACCGGAGGCACCGCCGGCCGCGGCGGCGGCACGGACGGTGACGGTCGAGTCGGCGACCAGCGCGCCCGACTCGTCGGTGACCGCGAGGCGGAAGCTACCGGCCGAGCGGAGCGTCACCGTGAAGGCGACGGTGTTGCTCGTCGCCGTCTTCGTGAGCGACGCGGTACCGGCGATCTGGATGTCGCTGCTCGGGATCGACGCCGGGTTCGACGTGATGGTGAGCGTGTAGTCCTCGCCGACGGTGGCGCCCTCGAAGACGACCTGGAACGACTCACCCGGGGCGGGCGTCGAGTCGCTCACCTCGAAGTCGGTGCCGGGCGCGACGTACGCCTGCGCGGCAGCAGCGGGCACGAGCACGAGTGCCGCGGCAGCGGCGAGGGAAAGAAGACGACGGTTCACGATGGGCCCCCCCGTTGGGCTGTACAGCTGGGCTGAGCAGCCCTGGACAGATCGAACGTCTCACAGCATACGCATCATCACGAACAACGCCAGCCATCGTCCACGTTCACCTGCTGATCGATCAGCGGAGTCATGCGGACGACTGGTCGACCGTTTTGTGACGGGCCGGTACGGAATCGGTACTTCATCCCCATCGACTCACCGGGAGCCAGCTCGATCGTCCTCGCGAGGACGGAGAGGCCGTCGTGCACGTGCGATGCACCGCCCGTCGTGCCGTCGCTCGCCACGGCGTCCTCGATGTAGCCGTCGCTCGGCGCGTACGCCAACGCGTTGAACCGCATCCTGCCCGGCTCGAGCACCCGTCCCCCGCTGATGTAGGGCGGCATGTCCACGACCTCGGGCGGAGCCGTCGACGTGAACGTGACGTCCATGGCGATCAGGCGCGTACCGTCGACCGCGCACTCGCCGGGAGACACGCGCACCTCGGTCCGCAGGTAGTACCCGATCTTCGACCCGGTGCCGTCGTTGAGGAAGAGCCCCAGCACGGGGTCACCGTCACGGACGCCGCGGAGCTCCCCGCTCAGCACCGTGCCGGCGAGGCGCGCCTGCTCCTTCTCCCGCGCCGACCACACCGTCAGCTGACCGCGATCCGCCGCCCCGGCAAGCGCCGTGATGGTCGCAGCAGGGCTTCCCTCTCCCGCGAGCGCGGCGTCGAAGACCGCCTTGCCGGTCGCCGCGTAGAACGCGTCCTGCTCGACCGTGTCCTCCACCAGGCGGTAGACGGTGTTGTTCAGCACCTCCACCGCGTTCTCTGCCGTCAGCTCCGGCCCCACCGCGTCCTGGACGGCTCCGGGCGGGATCGGCACCGAGCCCGTCGACCCGAGGACGGCGGCCAGCGCACCGGTGTCGAGCGAGACCACACCGGACACCGCACCACCAATCTGCTGCTCCCAGATCGCCTTTGCCATCTCGGCGGCGCGGGGGAAGTCCGGCGTGAACGTCACGTCCGCCATGTACCTGCCCAGCTGGTCGCCGAGGAGGAACCGCTCGACGTTGCTGACGGGGAGCGCCGGCTCGGGCAGCGAACCGAGTGGGCCCGAGGCGTTGCGCAGCTCCACCAGCTCCACGGCACCGGCGTCCGCCCGCAGCAGGATCACCGCACCGGGGATGCCGCCGAGAGCGCGCGGCTCCGCGTTGTTCTGCACCAGCAGGAGGTAGTCGCGAGGACCGTCCGCCCCGAGCATCGGGGGCAGCAGCTGCACCGCTCGCGCCGCGGTGGCGGTGGTCATCGCCACCTGCTGCACCTGTGTGGCGAGCTGCTCGACCGGGCCGCCAACAGCGCTCACGAGTCCCTCGGTGTCGATCGCCGTGACGCGCTCGAGGGCGTCCTGCACGGTCGCGTCGGCAGCGACCACCACCGGCGCGGCCGCCTGCAGCGGCGCCAGGTCGACGCGCCCGTCCGTCGGCGCCAGCCGCGCGGGGTCGACCAGCTCGGTCGCGTCCATGAGGCCTGGCAGCGCGTCCGTCGCCAGCGAGTCGACGACCTCCGCGACCGTCTGCACGGCACGCACGTCGTCACCGAACCACGGCAGCGCCTCGGCGATCGACCAGTGCGGGCCGTGGGTGCGCGCCTGCGCCGCCTCGGCGTGGTCCTGCAGCTCGGCCAACGTCGTCGCAGCGGCGTCACGGTCGCCGTTCACGACGTGGTCCTGCAGCGTCGTCACGAGGCCGGCTCCCGCGAGCAGCTCGTCCCGCGCACGCAGGCCGTCCACGGCCAGCCAGGCGCCGAGCCCCAGGACGACCAGCAGGACGCCGGAGCAGACCAGCAGCATGACCCGCCGACCACGGCGTGCGGGCCGGCGTGCCGGCGCCCGGCGACGGCTCCGAGGTGCGTCCGCCGGCATCGGCTCCCACTGCTGCTCCGCGCGGATCGAACCGTCACCGATGCTCGTCACTCGCCCCCCATGCACTGCGCGTCTCCCCTACGGCGCCGCGAGTCTACGCAGCGCCCCTGTGCGCGCCGGGAGCCACGTCGCGCACCGCCCGGCACGTCCCGGTCCGCGTCGGGACGCCCGAGATGGGGCGCGGCACATCGGGTGACACGGCACCTGAGCGCCGCGAGGGGTCCGGCAGGATGGTCCGGTGACCACGCCTCCCGACCCCGCTCGCATCCTCACCGTGTGCACCGGGAACATCTGCCGCTCCCCCGCCGTCGAGCGGCTGCTGCGCCAGCGGCTGGCGGGCACGGACGTCGTCGTGGAGTCCGCGGGCACGCGGGCGGTCGTCGGGTCGGGCGTGAGCGCGCCGATGGTGCCGCTCATGGCGGCCGCGGGCGCGAGCGCCGACGGGTTCGTCGCGCGGCAGCTCACACCGGCGGTGCTGCGGGACGTCGACCTAGTCGTCGCGCTCACGCGCGGGCACCGGTCCGCCATCGTCGAGCACGCGCCCGCCGCGGTGCGCCGCACGTTCACGCTGCTCGAGCTGGCGCGGCTGCTGCGGCACGTCGACCCCGCCGCCCTCGCGGCCGCCGGTGCCACGCCCGGCGAGCGGGTGCGCGCCCTGCCGGCGCTCGCCGCGGCCGTGCGGCACCTCGCCGGCGGCGGGGACGACGACGTCGTCGACCCCATCGGCCAGTCCGACACCGTGTACCGGGCGTCGTTCGACGCGATGGCACCGGCCGTCGACGCGCTCGCCGCCGCCCTGACGTCTCCCGGGCGCTGACGCCCCCGCACTACGATCGGCGGGTGCGCTCCCTCCTCGACGTCCTCCTGCACCCGCAGCGCACACCGCCCCCGCCGCTCGACGTCGACCTCACCCGCGTGATGTCCGGCGGCACCGTCGTGTGGGCGCTCGCGCTGCTGGTCAGCACGGCCCTGTGGGCGTCCGGGCACGCGACGGGCCTCACCGTCGCCGTGTGCGTCGCCGGCACGCTCGTCGGCATCGTCGGGATCGTCTGGTCCCGCGCGCACCAGCCGCAGCCGGGCAGCGACCAGACGGGCGCCGACCAGCCCGGGACCGACCGCGCGGGCGTCGACGCCGCCTGACGGCCCCGGCGCGTCGCCGCGGCGGAGCAGGACCGCTCAACCCAGGAACACCTGCGCGCACAGCCACCCGCGCGGACCCGACGTGCAGCCCACGCCTATCTGCCCGTACGACGTCCGCAGGATGTTCGCCCTGTGCCCCGACGAGTTCATCCAGCCCGTCACCGCCGCCTCGGCGGTCGGGTAGCCGAGCGACAGGTTCTCGCCCACCGTCCGCGACGGGCAGGCCGCGAGGATCGGCTGCAGCGGGTCGTGCTCGAACCGGCCCTCCGCCACCAGCACCGCGGTGCGGGCGAGCGCCTGCTGCGCCGCGCACGCCGACACCGCGAGATCGCCCAGCCCGGCGGCGCGGCGCTCGGCGTTCGTCAGCTCGACGATCCGGGCGGCCATGGCGTCGGCCGGTGCGGACGCCGGCGCGGCGGCGGGCGCCGCCTCCGGGGCCGCGGCGGCCTGCTGCCGGCGGGGCTCCGGCGCGGGCTCGGGAGCGGGTGCTGCGGGCGCCTCGGGGGCCGGCTCCGGTGCGGCGGCCGCCTCCGGGGTGACCGTCGGCTCGGGCGGCGCGGCGGTCGGTGTCGGGGCGGCGGTCGCGGAGGCGGTCGGCGACGCCGTGGGCGTCGCGGCCCGCTCGGCGGTGCGCGAGGCGGCGTCGTCGCGGCGGTCGTCCACCTCGACGGCCGCGGTCAGCGCGACCGGGGCCTGCGCACCCGGCGCGAGGGCGACGACGGCACCGGACGCGAGGGCCAGCGCGCCGACCGGCGCGAGCAGCCGCGACCACGGCCCGCGGCGCCGCCGGCGCTGCTGCCAGCGTCGGATCTCGCGTCGGCGGACCACCGGGAGCTCGGGCACGGCGGTGACGTTACCCGACCGTGACCTTTCGGGGTCAAACGGACAGGTCAGGCGCCCAGGACGGCGGCCGCCTCAGCAGCACCGCCCCTGCGGCGACCGGTCCTGCCGGTCCGTGCGGTCGCGCCAGAACTCGCGCGCCGTCATCACCCCCGGGTCGCCCGGCGAGCGCCCGTGCGCGGCCTCGTGCTCGAGGTACCGGTCGTAGGCGTCCTCGCCGAGCAGCGCGCGCAGGAACCGCACGACGGCGTGCCACCGCGCCGCCGTCGTCCCCCGCGCCGCCGTCGTCGCCCGCGCCGTCGTCCCCCGCGCCCTCGTCCCCCGCGTCGTCGTCACCCGCGTCGCCGTCACCCGTGCCCCCCGGACCGCACGCGCGGGTGCGCCTCCTCGTGCTCGCGCCACCGCGCCTCGAGCTCCTTCTCGGGCGGCGTCGGCAGGAACCCGGCGGGCGCGAAGATCCGCGACGGCGTCGCCGGCACCTCGGCGCTCGGCGCCCCGCCGGACCGCACCGACCGGTACGTCGCCCACGCGGCCGTGAGGATGACGACGATCGCGAGCGTCACGAACAGCACGGACAGCACGCCCTGGATCATCGTGTTGCGCACCACCGCGCGCATCGCCTCGACGCTCGTCGCCGTGCCGAAGCTCGTCTCCCCCGCGTCCAGCGCGTCCCGGAACGCGCGGTGCTGCGCGAAGTACCCGATGGCCGGGACGGGCGAGAAGATCTTCTGGAACGACGCCGTGATGGTCACCGCCGCCGCGAACCCCAGCGGCAGCAGCACCACCCACAGGTACCGGGCGCGCCCGTGCTTGGCGATGATCGCCATGCACACCGCGAGCGCGATGGCCGCGAGCAGCTGGTTCGCGATGCCGAACAGCGGGAACAGCGTGTTGATGCCGCCGAGCGGGTCGGTGACGCCCATGAGCAGCACCGCGCCCCACGCGGCGACCATCACCCCGGTCGCGACCCACGCGCCCACCCGCCACGACGTGTCGCGGAACCGCGGGATGACGTTGCCGATGCTGTCCTGCAGCATGAACCGCGCCACGCGCGTGCCGGCGTCGACGGCGGTGAGGATGAACAGCGCCTCGAACATGATCGCGAAGTGGTACCAGAACGCCATCATCCCGGAGCCGCCGACCACCTGCTGCATGATGTGCGCGAGGCCCACCGACAGCGTCGGGGCGCCGCCCGTGCGGGACACGATCGTCTCCTCGCCGACGTCGCTCGCCGTCTGCTCGAGCATCTGCGGCGTCAGGTCGACGCCCGTCAGGCCCAGCCCGTTGACGAACGCGACGGCACCCTCCACGGTGCCGCCCGTCGCGGCCGCCGACGCGTTCATCGCGAAGTAGATGCCGCGGTCGATCGACAGCGCCGCGACCAGCGCCATGATCGCCACGAACGACTCCATGAGCATGCCGCCGTAGCCGATGAGGCGCGTCTGGCGCTCCTTCTCGACGAGCTTCGGGGTGGTGCCCGACGCGATGAGCGCGTGGAAGCCGGACAGCGCACCGCACGCGATCGTCACGAACAGGAACGGGAACAGCGACCCCGCGACGACCGGCCCGGTGCCCGTGCTCGCGAACTCGCTGACCGCCGGCTGCTCCAGCACCGGCCGCACGACGACGATCGCGACGGCGAGCATGACGATCGTGCCGATCTTCATGAACGTCGACAGGTAGTCGCGCGGCGCGAGCAGCAGCCACACCGGCAGCACCGCGGCGACGAACCCGTACACGACGATGCCCCACGCGATGGTCGTGCGGTCGAGCGTGAACAGCTCCACGCCCCACGACGTCTCGGCGATGAGGCCGCCGCCGACGATCGCCGCGAGCAGCAGCACGAACCCGATGACCGACACCTCGGCGACCTTGCCGGGCCGCAGGAACCGCAGGTACACGCCCATGAGCAGCGCGATCGGGATCGTCATCGCCACCGAGAAGACGCCCCACGGGCTCTCCGCGAGCGCGTTGACGACCACCAGCGCCAGGATCGCGACGATGATCACCATGATGACGAGCGTCGCCAGCAGCGCCGCCGTCCCACCGACGACGCCGAGCTCGTCCCGCGCCATCTGCCCGAGCGAGCGGCCGCCGCGGCGCATCGAGAAGAACAGCACCAGGTAGTCCTGCACCGCACCCGCCAGCACGACGCCGACGATGATCCAGATGGTCCCCGGCAGGTAGCCCATCTGCGCCGCCAGCACCGGCCCGACCAGCGGCCCGGCGCCCGCGATCGCGGCGAAGTGGTGCCCGAACAGCACGCGGCGGTCCGTCGTGACGAAGTCCTTGCCGTCCGCGGAGTACTCGGCGGGCGTCGCGCGCCGGTCGTCCGGGCGCAGCACGTGCTTCTCGATGTACCGCGAGTAGAACCGGTACGCGATGAGGTACGTGCAGACGGCCGCGAACACGAACCAGATCGCGTTCACCGTCTCGCCGCGCACCACCGCGATGACCACCCACGCCACGCCGCCCAGCAGCGCGACCGCCGCCCACACCGCGATGCGCAGCGGCGTCCAGCGGCGGTGCTCCGCCTCGACGGCGTCCGCGTCCAGCGCCACCGGCGGCAGCGCCGGGTCCTGCACCAGCACGTCCTGCTCCCGCACGTGCCCGTCGCGTCCGCGCGCGGGCCCCCTGCGATCGGCCATGTCATCTCCCCCTCGAGACCGGCTCTGCGTCTCGCACAGTAGCGAGCGGGGACGGAAGCGCGCGGTGGGAGCGGGTGGGCGTGGCGAGGAAGGCGTGGCGGGCGCTCAGCCGAGCAGGACGTCGAGGACGGCGTCCGGGCGGCCCGGCTCGACCAGGAGCGCCTCGAGCGCCGCGCGCAGGTGCCACGCGCCGGCGGCGGCCGCCAGGCCCGCGGCGAGGCCGGCCAGGTGCACGGCGTGCACGCGCGCGTCGGCGCCCGCGCCCTCGACCCACCACTCGACCGGCTCGCCGTCGACCGTGAGGTCGTCGTGCCGCTCCCAGACGGCCGGGACCCCGGTGAGCAGGTCGGCGACCGCGTCCGGCACGGGCTCGACGTCCCCGGGCTCGTCGACGCGCCCGTCGGCGGACTCCGCGGCGCGCGGCACGTCGAGGCGCTCGGCGACGCGGGGGGCGTTCGTGCCGGGCGGGACGGGCACCACGGCCCCCAGGTCGCGGCGCTGCCACCACGACGGGCCGTCGGCGACGACGGCGGACGACGCCTCCGCGACGACGGCGGGGCCCGCGTCCGGGTCGCCGGTCAGCGCGACGACGACGTCGGGGGCGAGCGCGCCCGGGACGTCGTCCGCCGCCCACGCCCGCCACACGGCCGCCGCGACCGCCGGCGGCACGCGCGTGCCCGGCGGGCCCAGCCGGTCGAGCACCTCGTCCCAGTCCGCCGGGCCCAGCTCCGCGAGCGAGCCGACGCCGCCGAGCGCGCGCAGCACGTCCGGGTCCAGGTGGGCGTACGCGCGCGGCACGGGCGGCAGCAGGCCCGCCGGCGCGTCCGACCCCGCCAGCGCGAACACCGCCGGCAGCGACGGCTCCACGCGCGTACGAAGCCACCACGCGGCGTACGACGGCAGCGGCGTGCCCGCGCCCTCCGCACGGGCGGGCGTCAGCAGCGCCGCGCGCAGGTGCGGGCGGGACGCCACGTGCACGAGCACGTCCGGCCACGCGTCCTCCGCCACGGCGTCGAGGTCCGCGACCGCGTCCACGTCTCCCACGTACAGGCCCGCGCCGACCGCGTCGGCGAGGTGGTCGACGTACTCCGTCCAGCCGTCCAGGGACGCCGCGGCGAGCGCCGCCGGGTCGTCCGGGTCGTCGTCCGCGAGCACGCCCGTGACGACGTCCGGCACGCGCGTGACGACGAGGTCCGCGCGGACGCCCACCGCCGTGAGGACCGCCGGGCCCCAGCGGTCGACGGCGTCGAGGGCGACCGGGGCGAGCACGCGGTCGTCGAGCAGGGCCGCCGCCGGGGAGCCCGGCAGGACGAGCCCGTGCGCCGGCGACGGCTCGCCGTCGGCGGCGTGGAGGGTGAGGAGGCCGAGCCAGGGGGCGGCGTCCGGGGGGACGAGGTCGTGGGAAGGGGCGACGTGGGCGGGGGCGTCGTGGGCGGGAGCGGCGTGGGTGTGGACGTCGTGGGAAGCCGCGGCGTCGCGGACCGCCGGCAGGGCCGCGACCAGGTCGAGGACGGCGTCGGTGACGCGCCGGGCGTGGTCGAGGTCGTCGTCGTCGGCCTGCGCGAGGACCGCGGCGCGCACGGCCGGGTGCGCGAGCAGGGCCGCCGCGTCCGGCTGGTCCGCACCGAGGCGCACGAGCAGGGGGCGGGCCGCGCGCGGGTCGACGACGCGCAGGCCGCCCGCGCGGAGGACGGCGAGGGTGTCGGGCGCGAGCGCGTCCGCGAGGTCGCCGTCGAGGACCGCCGTGCCGCGCGCCCCGCGGACCGTGCGGCCGTCGGCGAGCGGCACGGGCAGCGCGCCCAGCGACTCGCGCGTGCGCGGGTCGGCGGCCGCCGGCTCGAGGGCGTCGTAGAGGGCCGGCCAGTCGACTCCGTCGCCCGCGGGCAGGTCGTCGACGACCTCCGCGAGCGTGCGCTCCTCGACGCCGAGCGCGCGGGCGGCGGCGCGGCCGGCGGGCGGGACGTCGACGAGGCCGGCCAGGACGGTGCCGAGCGCGCGGACCGCGGCCGGGTCGGTGAGGTCGCGGACGAGGGTCGCGTCGCGCGGGGCGACGCGGGGGGTGCGGGGTGCGGTGGGCCGTTCGTCGGCTGCCGCCGGGTCGGGCGTCGTCGGGTCGGGGGTCACGGGGTCGGCGGTCACAGGGTCGGCGGTCACGGGGTCGGCGGTCACGGCTGCGGGCGTCGCCGGGGTGAGGACGGGCGTGCGGGTCAGCGCCGCGACGGCGCGCTCGCGCAGGGCCGCGTCGAGCGGGCCGTCCGGCAGGCCCGTCGGGACGAGGTCGAGGACGTCGCGACCGGCGGCGGCGAGGTCGCCGAGGAGCGCCGCGTAGGCGTCGGCGGCGTGGTCCAGGACGGCGTCGGTGAGGGGGCCGGCGACGACGTGCCGGCGCGACGGGTCGAGCGGGAGCGTCGCGACGAGCAGCGCCGGCAGGCCGAGGGGCTCGTCCGTGGGCGTCGGCGCGTGCACCACCCCGGGCGGTCGCACGCCCGCGCCGTCGCGCGGCACCGCCCACGTGACGCGCCAGCGGCGGGCGCTGCGCTCCTCGACCGGCCGGTCGGCCGTCAGCGCCAGCGGCAGCTCCCCCTCGACCGTGCGGACGTGCCAGCGGTCCGTCACCGCCGCGAGCCGGCGCGGGGGCGCGTCGTCGTCCTCGACGACCACCTCGACGAGCCCCGGCAGCGCGAGCAGCAGCGCGTCGCCGACCTCGGCGAGCAGCGCGCGCACCGCGTCGGCCGCGGCGGCGTCGCGGAGCGTGAGGACGACCGCCGTGTCGTAGCCGGCGGGTGGGCGGGCGTCGGACTCCCACGGCAGGCGCAGCGCCGGCAGCGACCCCTCGCGGCGGTCGGCCTCCGCGGCCAGCTCGGGGCGGCCGTGGGACGCCTCGCGCGCGGCGGTGTCCGCGAGGGCGGCGCGGGTGGCGTCCAGCGAGAACCGCACCGCGCCCGTGGTGGAGGCGACCGTCACGTCGTCCGCGACCGCGCGCACCGCCGCGAAGCCGACGCCGAACCGCCCGACCGTTGACGGCGCCGCGTCCCGCTTGGCCGACGCGCGCATGGAGGCGAGCGAGGCCACGCCGACGGCGTCGAGGGGCGCACCCGTGTTCGCGGCGACGAGCTCCGCGACGCCGGTCGGGCCGGTCGTCAGGCGCAGCAGCAGGCGCCCCGGGACGCCCGCGCGGGCCGCCGCGTCGGCGGCGTTCTGGGCGAGCTCGACCACCACGCGGTCGCGGTAGTAGCCGCGGGCGTGGTCCTCCTCGGTGTTCGCGTCCTCGCGCAGACGCGCGGGCGACGCCCGCCACGCCTCCAGCACCGCCGCGCGCAGGGCGGCGGTGCCGAAGACGTCGGCGGTCACGGGAGGGCGGGTGCGTCGCCGCCGTCGGGGGTCTGGTCGGCGGGGGTGGCGTCGTCGGGGGTGGCGGCGTCGGTCGGGGTGTCGTCAACGGGGCTGTCGTCCGCGGGGCTGTCGTCCGCGGGGCTGTCGTCCGCGGGGGCGCCCTCGGCGACCGCGGACTCGGCCGGCGTCGGCGCGGCGGCGTCCTCGTCGGCCGGCACGTCCTCCGTCGCGGGCGACTCGCCCTCGGGCGCGGGCGCCGTCTCACCGGTCACCGCGTCGCCGACCTCCTCCGCGGGCGCGGCGGGCGTCGGGACGTCGTCGGGCGGCGTCGCGTCGGACGGCTCGTCCGTCGACTCGTCCACCGGCACGACGACGACCGGCTCGGGCTCCACCGGCGCGGCGCGGCCGCGGTCGACGACGTCGATGCTGGTCTCGTCGATGAGCGGGTCCGGTGCGGGCCACTCCGACGGCACCGGCTCGACGTCGGTCTCCGAGTGCGCGCCGCAGCCGTGGTCGAGGCTGACGACCTTGCCGTCGTCCGGCGACCACGCGTTCGCGCACACGCCGAACACCGTGCCGAGCGACCCCTGCAGCTTCACCAGGAACCCGCACGACGCGCACGCCGCCGCGGACGCGACCGCACCGGCGCTCGTCGGCCCGCGGGACCCGCGGTACCAGCGCTCGGCGGCCTCGTCGCGGCCCTGCGGGGACAGCACCCGCACGCGCGCGAGCGCGAACTCGTCGATCGCGACCTCGTCGAGCTCGGGGTCGCCCGTGGGCGTCCAGCCCGGCTCGAGGCGCGGGTCGTCGGGGCGGAACGGCAGCACGTCGCCCGGGCCGATGTCGCCGGGGCGCAGGCGCTCCGACCACGGCACCCACGGGCGCGGCAGGATCGCGTCGTCGCCGGGCAGCAGCTCCGCCTCGCACACCGTGGCGGTGCGGCCGCGGGGCACGCGCGCGACCGTCACGGTCCACGCCCACCCGCGGTACCCGCGCGCGGTGCACGCGAACCGGTGGGACACGAGCCGCTCCGACTCGCGCACGGCGCCCAGGTACTCGCCGACGTGCGTCGGCTCCTCGGCGATCTCGACCGCGACCTCGCGCGCGAGGTCGACGGCACGGTCGAGGACGGCGTCCTTCGTCGCGGCCACGTCAGGCCTCGAGCTTGTCCGCGACGGCGCGCAGCAGCGTGGCGTACTGCCCGGCGCGCGCCCCCTCGGGGTACCGGCCGCGACGCAGGTCGTTGCCGACCTTGTCGAGCACCTTGATGAGGTCCTCGACGACCACGGCCATCTCGTCGGCGGGCACGCGCTTCGCCTTCACGACGGACGGGACGGGGTCGAGGACGGTGACCGAGAGCGCCTGCGGGCCGCGCCGGCCGTCGGCCACGCCGAAGTCCACGCGCGTGCCGGGCTTGGGCGCGGTGACGCCCGCGGGCAGCGCGGACGCGTGCAGGAACACCTCGCCACCGTCGTCGCTGGCGATGAAGCCGAAGCCACGCTCGGTGTCGAACCACTTGACCTTGCCGGTGGGCACTGCCGACTCCTCGGAAAGACGCGTGCGCCCACGGCACGTGGACGCACATCCAGGCTACCGGCAGGCGCACGCGCATAGGGGACGTGCCCGCGGGCGCGCGGGCGGCCCGCGGCGGACGTCGGCGGCGGATGTCGGTGGCCGGTGCTGGACTGTGCAGGTGGAGGTCACCCGGGTGGACGCGGACGAGCCCGTCGCCGACCGTGCCCGCGCGCGGCTGCTCGAGCTGCGCGCCGAGGCGGCGGACCGCCTCGCGTCGCTGGGTGCCGCGCGCACCGACGTCGTGGACGCGGCGCGGGGCGCCAACGTGGACGACGAGCACGACCCCGAGGGCGCGACGATCGCGTTCGAGCGCGCGCAGCTCGAGGCGCTCGCGGCCGACGCGGGGCGGCGGCTCGTCGAGGTCGACGCGGCGCTCGCCCGGCTCGACGCCGGCACGTACGGGGTGTGCGCGGTCGGCGGGGAGCCGATCGACGCGGCCCGGCTGGTGGCGCGCCCGACCGCGACGACGTGCGTGCGGCACGCGTCGGGCTGACCGGGTGGTGGGCGGGCCTCAGCCCTCCGCGAGGCGGTCCAGCGCGAGCGCGGCGAGCAGGGCCGAGCCGGCCGCGAGCGCGTCGTCGGCGAAGCGGGCGCGCGGCGAGTGGTTGTACGGCGCGGTGGCGGGGTCGTCGCCGTGCGGCGTGGCGCCGACGAACACGAACGCGCCCGGCACCTCCTGCAGCACGTAGCTGAAGTCCTCGGCACCGGGCACGGGTGCGTCGGCCGTGACCCACGCGGCGTCCCCGAGCAGCGCGCGGCTGACGCGCTCGGCGCGGTCGGCCTCGTGGGCGTCGTTGGACGTCACCGGGTAGCCGCGCTCGTAGTCGACGGTCGCGGACAGGCCGTGCGCCGCCGCGACGTGCTCGGCGAGCCGCGCGACCCGGTCGGGCACCACCGCGTGCGTCGCCGCGCTGAACGTGCGGACCGTCGCCTCGATGTGCGCGTCGTCGGGGATGACGTTGTCGCGGTTGCCGGCGCGGACGTGCCCCACCGTGACGACCAGCGGGTCGAAGACGTCGAACTGGCGCGTCACCATCGCGTGCAGGGCCAGCACGATCTCGGCGGCCACGGGCACCGGGTCCTGCGCGAGGTGCGGCTTCGAGGCGTGCCCGCCCCGCCCGTGCACGGTGATGCGGACCGTGTCGGACGCCGCCATCATCGTCCCCGGCCGCCCCGAGACGACGCCCGCGGGCAGGAGCGACGACACGACGTGCAGCCCGTACGCGGCGACGGCGCGCGTGCCGGCGGCCTCGAGCACGCCCTCGTCGATCATCAGGCGCGCGCCGTGCCACCCCTCCTCGCCCGGCTGGAACATGAGGACGACGGACCCGGCGATCTCGTCCCGCCGCGCCGCGAGCAGGCGCGCCGCGCCGACGAGCCCCGCGACGTGCAGGTCGTGCCCGCACGCGTGCATGACGCCCGGCCGCTCGGAGGCGAACTCCTCGCCCGTCTCCTCGGCCACGGGCAGCGCGTCCATGTCGCCGCGCAGCAGCACCGCCGGGCCGGGGCGTCCGCCGCGCAGCACCGCGGTGACCGACGACAGCCCCCGGCCGGTGTGCACCTCGAGCCCGAGGTCCGCGAGCGCGTCGAGGACGAGGCGCTGCGTGTCCGGCAGGTCGAGCCCGATCTCGGGGACGCGGTGCAGCGCGTGGCGCAGCGCCGCCGTGCGCGGCAGGTCCGCCAGGGCGTCGGCGCGCAGCGCGGCGAGGACGTCGGCGGTCACCGCCGTGCCGGTCGTGCCGTCCGCTCCCGTGGTGCCGGTCCGCTCGTCCACGTCTGCCACCTCTCGTCGCCCGGTCGTCCCACCATCCCACACGGCACGACCGCGAGACCGGGCCGTGCCTTCGGGGGCCGCGGACGCCGCGGCGACACCGACGGCCGCCCACCGCGGCGCGCGACCCGGCCGTCGTGCAGCCATCCCGGCTCCGGACGCTGCACAAGCACCGGTTCGACGCGCTGCCGACGCGTCGACCCCCGGCCGACCGACCAGCCCACGAACCGGCCGTTGTACGGCCGTCCCGGCCCCGGACGCTGCACGACCACCGGTTCGACGGACGCCCGACGCGTCGACCCGCGACTGACCGGCCACCGGACCGAGCAACCCGCGAACCGGCCGTCGTGCAGCGATCCCGGCTCCGGACGCTGCACAAGTACCGGTTCGACGCGTCATGGTGGCCGGGCGACGGGGCAGGTGAGGGGCCGTTGCGGCGGTGCCGGGTCCGCCGCGCTCGTATCGTGGTGCGGATGGCCACGTTCTCCGGGTACCTGCGGGCGCGCAGCGACGACGACCTCGTCGCCCTGCTCGCGCGCCGTCCCGACCTGGCCACGCCCTCGCCGGCGACCCTCGCGTCGCTCGCCGCGCGGGCCACGAGCAGGTCCAGCCTGGACCGCGCGCTCTCCGGCGCCGACGGGCTCGTGCTGCAGGTCGTCGAGTCGGTCGTCGTCCTCACCGAGGACCCGCAGGCGCCCGCGCCGCGCCCCGACGACGTCGTGCGCGCGGTCGGCGCCGACGCGGACGACGAGGCCGCCGCGGCCGTGCACCGGGCCCTCGGCACCGCGGTCGACCTGGCGCTGCTGTGGTCCGACGACGCCGGCCTGCACGCCGCGCCGGGCCTGCCGGACGCGCTGGGCGCCACCGTGGCCGGCCTGGCGCCCGTGTCCGAGCGGCGCCGCACGGGCGTCGACGCCCCCGCCGACCCGCGCACCGTGCTCGCCGACGCACCGCCCGCGGCCGGGCAGGTGGTCGACGCGCTGCTGTGGGGCCCGCCCGTCGGACGCGCCCCGGCCGGCGGCCCCGCGGCGGACGCCGTCGACTGGCTCGTGCGGCAGGGGCTGCTCGTGCGCGGCGACGACCGGCACGTCCTGCTGCCGCGGGACGTCGCCCTGCTCCTGCGCGCCGGACGCACGCACCGCGCACCGGCGCTCGCGCCGACCGCCGCCGCCGACGCGCCCGTGCGCCCCGCCGCGCTGGTCGCCGCGGAGTCGACGGCCGCCGCGGAGCGGACGGTCCGGCTCGTGCGCCAGCTGGTGGAGCTGTGGGAGCAGTCGCCGCCGGGCGTGCTGCGGGCCGGCGGGCTCGGCTCGCGCGACCTGCGGCGCACCGCGCAGGCGCTCGACGTCGAGGACGGCGACGCCGCGTGGCTCGTCGAGACCGCCGGGTCCGCCGGGCTCGTCGCCGACGACGGCGAGGAGACGCCCGCGTTCGTCCCGACGGTCGAGTCGGACGTGTGGGACGCCGAGGACGTGCCGCACCGCTGGGTGCGGCTCGCGCGGGCGTGGCTGCTCTCGGCCCGGACGCCGTGGCTCGTGGGCGAGCGCGACGAGCGCGGCACGCTGCGGGCGGCGCTCGACCCGGAGCTCGCGCGGCCGTGGGTGCCGCGGCTGCGCCGCACGGTGCTCGACGTGCTCGCGGACCTGCCGCCCGGCACGTCCCCCACCGCCGACGACGTGCACGCGCTGCTGCGCTGGCGGACGCCCCGCGCGGTGCCGCCGCGTACCGCGGTCGACGCCGTGCTCGACGAGGCCGGGAGGCTCGGCGTGCTCGGCGCCGGCGCGCTGTCCGGTGCGGGTCGGGCGCTGCTCGCCGAGGACGCCGCGCTCGACGGCGGCGACCCCGCGTCCGCCCCCGACCCGGCCGCGGCCCTCGCCGCCGACCTGCCCGACGCCGTCGACGAGGTGCTGCTGCAGGGCGACCTGACGGGTGTCGTCCCCGGGCGGCCGAGCGCCGCGCTCGAGGAGCTGCTGGAGAGCGCCGCGCGGGTCGAGTCCCGCGGCGGCGCGGTCACGGTGCGGTTCACGACGGAGACGGTGCGCCGCGCGCTCGACGCCGGCGCGTCGGCGGACGAGCTGCTCGCGCGGCTGGGTGCGGCGTCGCGCGGGCGCGTGCCGCAGCCGCTCGAGTACCTGGTCCGGGACGTCGCCCGCCGGCACGGACGCCTGCGGGCGGGCGCCGCGTCGGCGTACGTGCGGTCGGACGACCCCGCGCTGCTCGCCGGGCTCGCGGACGACCCGCGGCTCGCCGGCCTCGGCCTGCGCGCGCTCGCGCCGACCGTGCTCGTCGCCGACGCCACGACCGCCGAGCTGCTCGACGTGCTGCGGGCCCGCGGGCTGGCCCCCGTCGCCGAGGACGCGCGCGGTGCCGTCGTGCACGCGCTCGCCCCCGCGCGCCGGGTGCGGGGACGCGCCGCGGTGCGGGCGCGGCGGCGGACCGCCGACGGCGGCGCGGTGCACCAGCCGGACGTGCGGGCGCGCGCGGCGCGGGTCGTCGACGTGCTGCGCCGGGCCGACGCCAGCGCCGTGGCGGTCGCCCCGGGGGACGTCGAGCCGGGCGGGACGCGCGTGCCCCCGGCCGGCACCCCGACCGGGCGGGTGCTGGGACG